>JAUMFR010000145.1:0-14603 GCA_032119755.1 Solirubrobacterales bacterium
GGTGGTCATGTGCAAGCGGTTTTCGACGGTTGGATCGCCGTTCCTACCCCTTGAAACAACTCCAGTGCACGAGGGTAGCGGGGTCACGCGCAGCCACCTTGGGGCGGGGGTTCACCCTGATATAAGGAGGTATGGACACGGTCGTACGAGTACACGAATCCTCGAAGCGCAAGCGCAAGCGCCCAAAGCGTGAGAAGGCCGCACTCGTGCTCGGCGGAGGAGGTATCACCGGCGGGGTCTACGAGATAGGCGCACTACGCGCATTCGACCTGCTCGCGGTGAATCGGACGGTCAACGAGTTCGACGTCTACGTCGGCACGAGCGCTGGGTCATTCGTCGCCTCGATGCTCGCTAACGGCGTCACCCCGGAGGAGATGATGCGTGTCCTCAACAAGGGCCTCCCGTCTGAGATCGACGACCCTGAGCTGAAAGCACTGCTCAAGTTCAACTACGGAGGACTTGCATCGAGCGTCGCCAAGATGCCGCTGCGTCTTGCTTCGACCCTGAGGAATCTGATCGGAAACGTCGGCGAGATCTCATTGGTCGATCTCGCCACCGGACTCTCCGAGGGACTGCCGAGAGGGCTCTACAGTAACCACGGGATCGAGGAGTACATGAACGAGGTCCTTTCGAGAGAGGGTCGCACCAACGACTTCCGAGAGACCGATGGTGACCTGTTCATCACCGCCTGCGACCTCGATACCTGTGAGAGGGTCGTGCTCGGCCGCGACGAGTGGTCAGGGGTTCCGATCTCACAGGCCGTGGCAGCCTCGGGCGCTCTGCCCGTGGTCTACGAGCCGTACAGCCTCCGCGGACGCGAATTGATCGACGGAGGCATCTACTCGACCACGAACGTCGATGTGGCGGTAGAGGAGGGAGCTACCTTCATCGTGGTCGTGAATCCGATGGTCCCGTACGTGAACGACTTCCAGCGCGGCCTTCCTACGGCTTCAGGCTCGAAGGTCGACCGGGTGGGGGATATGGGTATGGCCGCGATCGCCAACCAGTCCTTCCGGATGATGGCCCACAACCGACTCCACAGAGCTCTCCACAACTGGGACGAGGCCTATCCCGACGTCGACATCATCCTGATCGAGCCGTCCCTGGACGACGCGTTGATGTTCGGCACCTCGATCCTCGACTACAAAGCGAGACTCGCCATCGCCAAGCACGGATTCGAGTCGGTGACCGTGAAGTTGGCCAAGGACTACCGCCACTACAAGGAGGTCGCTGCCCGACACGGGATCGAGATCTCGGCCAGACGGGTCGATCGGGTGCTCGACACGGTGGATGAGGAAGACGAGGGGCTCTCCGCCTGGAGGAAGGTGCTGGAGCAGACCACCGGTGCTCTGCTCAGGCAGAGCGGCGACCGCGAAGTCGCGAAGAACTAGCCGTCGTAGACAGAGTCGACGACGTCGGCGTACTTCTCTGCCACGACGTTCCGCTTCACCTTGAGCGTAGGAGTGAGCTCTCCGCCCTCCTGGCTCAGATCCACCGGGAGGATCGAGATCTTCTTGATCTGCTCTACCTGGGCGAACTTCTTGTTGATCTCCTCCACATGGGCCTCGATCAACTGTTTCATCTCAGGATTCTTCGCGAGCTCGGCAGAGTCGGTCGGCCAGCCCTTTTCGGATGCGAGCTTCTCGCACTCCTCCACGTCGAGGGTGACCAGAGCGATCAGGTATGGGCGCCGATCGCCGATCACCACGCACTGTGAAACCCATGGGCTCTGCTTGATCTCGGCCTCGAGGTTGGCCGGGGTGATGTTCTTGCCCCCCGCGGTGATGATGATGTCCTTCTTGCGTCCGGTGATTTTGATGTAGCCCTCAGAGTCGATCTCACCGATGTCTCCTGTGTGGAGCCAGCCGTCCACGATGGTCTCGCGTGTCGCCTCCTCGTTCTTGTAGTAGCCCTGGAAGACGTTCGGTCCCTTGACCAGGATTTCTCCGTCGTCCGCGATCTTGATTTCGCACCCGGGGAAGGGCTTGCCGATGGTCCCGAACTTGAACGCGTCCGGTGTAGCCACCGTCGCGGCGGTGGAGGTCTCCGTCATTCCCCACCCTTCGAGCACCAAAACGCCCGCCGCATCGAAGAACCGGAGGATCTCGGGGTTGATCGGTGCGGCGCCGCTGACTGCGAGCTTCAGGTTCCCGCCGAACAGGCTCCGGATCTTGGAGAGCACGAGTTTGTCGGCGAGTCCGTGCTTGATCTTGAGCAGCGGAGAAACAGACTGCCCGGCGTGTTCCTTTGCCCTGAACTTCTTTCCTACCGAGACGGCCCAGTTGAAGATCTTCTCCTTGGCACCTCCCGCTTTGGCGATATCGCTCGTTGCGGTGGTATAGATCTTCTCGAATACGCGGGGGACGGAGGGGAAGTAGCTGGGTTTCACCTCGGAGAGATCGGGGAGGATCTTCATTGCGTCGCACTGCCAGTAGGCGAGTGTGGCGCCTAGATCGAAGCTGCCGAGCTGGATCAACAGCGCGAAGCTGTGCGCCAGTGGCAGGTAGAGGTAGGTCAGCTCGTCGGTTCCGAGGGTGTTGACCGAGTGGATCATCCCCAGCATCGATCGGTAGTTGCCGTGAGAGATCACACAACCCTTGGGTGGCCCCGTGGTTCCCGAGGTGTAGATGAAGGTGCAGATGTCGTCGGTCGTGACGGCCGACCAGCGAGCCTCCCAGTCGGATTCGCCTAGACCCGCCTCACGCCCCTTGGCAGCAAGGTCTGCCATCGAGAGGACGCTGGAGTCTCCTTCGCCGGTCATCTTGATGATGAACTCGAGCTTCGGGCACTGGTCCTTCACCTCGAGAACCTTGGCCAACTGGTCGGAATCCTCCACCACCACGGCTCGCGAATCGGAGTTCTCGAGGATGTACTGACACTCTTCCGGGCTGTTGGACTGGTAGATCGGCACGACGGTCGCACCAGCGCTCAGCACCGCGAAGTCGAAGTAGGTCCACTCGACCCGGGTGTTGGCCAGGATCGCGACCTTGTCCCCCTTCTCGATTCCGAGAGCGACCAGTCCGAGCGACAGATCCCTTACCGTCTCTCCCACCTCAGCGAAGGTCTTGCCCACCCAGGCTGAGCCGTCGTTGTAGAGCACAGCCTGCTTCGGACCGTGTTTGCGTGCTGCCAGGGGCAGGAGGTCGGCAATCGTCTTGCTGCCGGTCGACGCCTCGGCAGCCGAGATCTCGGAGTCAGTCATCGCTCTTGCCATTTGTCTCTCCTCCCGGTCTTGGCGCGGCTGGCTGCCGCCCCGGACCCGGAGGATTCTAGAGCAGGAGTGCGGATTTGGCTCTCTGGTTTGAGGTTGCGGTCAGGCGGTTCGCCTCAGATGCAACCTGTATTTGGGAGGCCGCGCTTGCCCTCGACTTGCGCGCAGAGATGCTTCGAACAGGGTGCGATCGATCCGTCCGTGCAGGATTGGGACATTCATCTCCCTGCAGCTTGCGATCACCTCCCTGCGCTTCATCTCCATCTCCTCTGCGAGTTCCGATGGTGTCAGGTGGATGGACATCTTTCCTCCTTTGATCGCCTGTCACTCTTGTATCACCTGACACTAACATCGCATCGGGGAGCCATCCGAGAAACCTGCAAATACCGCGTTTATCGAGGCTGGGCAGTGGTTCAAACCGGGTTGGGGACGTCGATGAACGAATGCTCGACCCCGAAGCGTTCGGAGATCAAGTCGCCGAGAGACCGAACCCCGAGGGTCTCCGTCGCATAGTGCCCGGCGGCATAGAACGCGAGATCACCTTCCAGGGCTGTCGCCATGGCGTATTCGGATGGCTCACCAGTGATCATCGCGTCGAATCCCCGATCGATCGCCTCGTAGATATACGAGGATCCACCGCCGCTGACGAAGCCGACACGCGAAACCACTCCCTCCTCTCGACCCTGCAGCAGCGGAGCGCGTCCGAGCAGAACCTCGATCCGCTTCGAGAGTTCATCGGTCGGAATCGGCTGGCTGCTGGTACCACTCCATCCGATCGAAACACCTCCATCGAATGCGAAGGCCTCTAAGAGATCGAAGCCGAGCTCGCGGCAGAGGAGGGAGTTGTTGCCTACGGTGGCGTGCGCATCCAGCGGCAGGTGGTAGGCGAGCAGACTCACCCGGGCGTCGAGCAGACGCCGGATCCGCTCAGTCGTCTGCTCGCTGAGCGCACGCGACTGGAATTTCCAGAAGATCCCGTGATGGGCCAGTATCAGGTCTGCTCCGGCTTCCACCGCGGCCTCGATCGATGCGAGATTCGCCGATACGCATGAGGCGATCTTGGATACCCCATCGCTTCCGGGTACCTGGAGGCCGTTGGGTCCGTACTCGATCGACTCGAACCTCCTTGGTTCCAGCAGGTCGTCGCAGAAGAGGGTGATCTCGTCACGGTCAGCCATGTGTCTTCATAACTACCATCTTCCGCATGGCAGAGAGTCCAGACTCAGCGCGAAAACGACGGCGGCCACGACCGCTCGGGATCGCGGTACTCGGGCTGTGCCTCGCGATCTTGATCGTGTCGATCATCGGGATCGCCCTCAAAGAACCCGAGGAGGATCCGATCGTGATCACGGGAGTGGGCGGGGTCCAGAGATTGGTCGCAGGACTGCCGCAGCTCGGTAACCGCCTCGGACAGGACTCCGCTCCGGTGACGGTGCAGATATTCAATGACCTCCAGTGCAAGCCGTGCAGGTCCTGGCAGGGTGAGGTTATCCCTCCTCTGATCGAGCGTGAGGTGAGGACCGGCGAAGCGAAACTCGTCTTCAGGCACTTCTCCCAGAGTCAGCGCACAATCACGGCTGCGGCTATCGCCGCTACCGCCGCCGGAGATCAGGGTCGCCAGTGGCAGTACATCGAGACCTTCTTCGTCAATCAGCGTGAGGCGATCAGTACGGGAGTAACCGAGGAGTTCCTCACCCGGATCGCTCGTGCCTCTGCGGTCGCTTTCGAGCTGGATGCCTGGAACGCTGCCCGCAAGCGCCCGGCCATCGAGGAGCAGGTAATCGAAGACGTGACCTTTGCCGAGGACCGGCGACTACCGGCCGGTCCGGCTGTGGTCGTTGACGGTCCCAGGGGGTCCAGAACACTGATCCAAGGGCCGTCACTTTCGGAGATAGAGCGCGCGATAGTCGCTGTCTCCTAGACGCGCGAGCGGTGGGTTCAGACGCGTAAGTCGGGGCGCCGGGATTTGAACCCGGGACCTCACCGTCCCGAACGGTGCGCGCTACCAGGCTGCGCTACGCCCCGAGATAGCGAAGGATAGGGGGCCGGGGAGGATCGGCGTCGTCCTAGCGCAGGTCTCGACGGCAATAGGCCCAGACCGAGAGTCCGATCAGCACCAGACACTCGCCGATCAGGATCGCGAACTGATCCCACCTCATCCCGTTGATCAGGGGTGCGTAACCGATCGCCTGTCTGCAGGGAGAGAGGAACTGCAGGCTCTCGAGCGCCTTGGCGATCGGCGAGAGCAGTGTGTAGAGGAAGCCGGCGATCGCGAAGGCGGAGCCGACCCCGAGCGCTAGTGCATGCCTTCCGGTTGCTGCACCGACGAAGAGGGCGATCAGACCGAAGACGAGCGCACCGGTTACGGCGCTGGCTGCTGCTGCGGCCAGCGGACCGAAGCCGACCACGAGATCGAAGAGAGGACCGAGCACCAGGAGTCCGACGACGAGCAGTGCCCAAGCAAGGACGCCTTCCAGGACCATCGCGAGGACCCGCTCGAGCACGTATCGCTGACGCGAGACCGGGGCCGCGAGAGTCAATTCCGAACGACCCCGCTCCTCGTCGCCTGCTATCGCTCCCACGCCTCGCCCCACGAAGAAGACCAGCAGGATGATGAAGCCCATCGTCCCGAAGAACTCGGTCTGCAGGTAACCCTTGGGGGAGCTGTAGTCCGCTGCCGTGAGGCTCCTGAGGGCCTCTGGGAGTGACTTGGTGATCTCGTCGTACACCTTCGCGTTTTCGGCAATCGACGGATAGAAGGCGAGATACATCAGGGCGATCGCGATCAGACCGAGAGACCACCATCCCAGAGATCTGCCGTCCACCCTCACGATCTGCCGGGCGATCTTCATCTCGCGTCCTCTCCGTACATACGGAGGAAAGTCTCCTCCAGATCGGGCTCTGTCGAGTGGAGCTCGACCACCTCACGAGTGGCGAGTGTCTTGATCAGCGTGTCCATCTCACCCCGAAAGAGGAGCCTCGTAACCAGCCCGTCGTATTCGATTCCGCTCACACCCTCGAGTCCTTCGAACAGATCGTCTGGCGGTGGAGAGCCAAATCTCACCATCACCTTGTGTGGTGCCTCGCGCCTCATCGTCTCGGTGTCCCGGACCGCGAGCAGGCGCCCGTCCCGGATCATGGCAACCTCGGTCGCCACCTGCTGCAGTTCGCTGAGCACGTGAGACGAGAGGAAGACCGTCAAGCCTCCTTCCTGTCGCTCTCTAAGCAGTCCGTGGAAGCTCCGCTGGAGGATTGGGTCGAGCCCGCTGGTGGGCTCGTCGAGGATCACCAGTTCGGGGTCGTGGGCGAAAGCCTGGATGATTCCGACCTTCTGCTTGTTCCCTCTGGATAGTTCACGGATCCTCCGATCCAGATCGAGTCCGAACCGAACAGCAAGATCGAAGGCCTTTTCCGCCGATGTGTCGTGGAGATCGCAGTAGAAGGAGAGGGTCTGCCGTGCGGTCAGCCTTTCGTCGAGTCCCATCTCTCCCGGCAGATAACCAATCTTCGAGCGCAACCCGGAGCCGGCGGTGCGCGGATTCTCTCCGAACAGTTCCACGCGGCCGGAGGTGGGGCGCAGCAGATCCAGCATCAGTCTGATCGCAGTGGTCTTGCCAGCTCCGTTCGGTCCGATGAACCCGAAGATCGAGCCTGTGGGGACCGTCAGATCTACCTCTTCTAGCGCGGTCACCCCGCCGCGGAACCGCTTGGTGAGACCTTCGAGCCGGATCGCAGGAGCCCCTGTCACCTTCCCGATGCTAGACGTCCGTCCCGGGTTCGCTGCCGATCAGCTGTTCTCGGGTGATGCCTGTCGGAGCACCCGCCTGACCGAGAAAACCGCGATCACGAATCCGATCGCTCCGATCCAGACGATCGGATCGGTCAGGGAGAAGCCCTCGATCTGACTGCCCAGATAGATGAAGTACGCGGTCAGCGGGATGTAACCGATCGCCGTGGTCCAGGTGAAGGTCCAGACGGGCACCTTTGCCGCGCCAGCGACGATGCTGAGCAGGCTGAACGGGATTATCGGGACGAGTCGAGCCGTCAACAGGAACACTGCGCCGCCTCTGTGGATGAGTGCCTCTGCTTTCCGGAAGCGCTCCTCACTTGCGAGCTTGTAGAGCAGTGGGCGTGCCGCTGAGTGTCCGATCCAATATGCGATCAGCGCTGAGGTCGTCCAGAAGATCATCAGCATCGCCAGTGCGGGCCAGAAGCCGTATACGAATCCGGCTGCCGCGTCGAGGATCTCGCTCGGGAACCAGACCACCGCATGGATCTGGGCCAGCGCGAAGACGATCACGACCCCCCAGACGCCGAGGCGATCGAGATCGCTCTTGACGGCACCGGTGTCACCCTTGACCGCGTGCTGGAAGGCTTCGCGAAGGGGATCGATCAGCATCACGCACGCCGCGACCACGATCAGACCGACTGCCAGCAGGATCAGTTCCAGGCGGGTTGCCTGAACCGGAGAGTGATGGGGGTGATCCTCTTTGCTCACCGGCTCATTATCACCCCTGCGTACCCCGGCAAGACGGGTCGGAGCCCTCTGGGGCGCTAGATTTCCCAGTTCAGGCAAAACCCGAATCCAAGGAGTCGAAACCCATGGCCTATTCCCTGCCGGACCTTCCCTACGCATACGACGCGCTGGAGCCTCATATCGACCAGCAGACGATGACGATCCACCATGACAAGCATCATCAGGCATACATCGACAAGGCGAACGCCGCTCTGGAAGGCACCGAGTGGGCCGACACCCCGGTCGACGAGTTGCTGACGAAGCTCGGTGATCTGCCGGACGACATCAAGGGTCCCGTGACCAACAACGCGGGCGGTCATGCCAACCACACCTTCTTCTGGGAGATCATGGCGCCGGACGCAGGGGGTGCACCAGAGGGAGATCTCGCAGCGGCGATCGACGAGTCGTTCGGCACCTTCGATTCGTTCAAGGAGGAGTTCAAAAACGCCGGGATCAACCGCTTCGGCTCGGGCTGGGCATGGCTGGTCCATGACGGCTCCGGCCTTGCGGTGACTTCCACCGCCAACCAGGACTCACCCATCTCGCTCGGTCAGACCCCAATCATCGGCTGCGACGTTTGGGAGCACGCTTACTACCTCAAGTACCAGAACGTCCGCCCGGACTATCTGGATGCGTGGTGGAACGTGGTCAACTGGGCCAAGGCCGCCGAGCACTTCGCAGCCGCCAACGGCTGAGTCGGTAGACCCCGAAACTCAAGGCTGGTGGGCCCGCAGTGCGGGCCTCCCAGCCATGGTCGCTTCCGGCACCGCCTGACGAACGTCCGCTCCCCCCTTGGGAGGGATCAGCGACATCGCGTGCTCTGTGATTGCGGTTATCGAGAGGCTCGGGTTGACTCCCGGGTTCGCTGGCACGGCAGAGCCATCGCAGATCATCAGCCCCCGGTAGCCGAAGGCACGGTTGCCCGAATCGACCACGCCATGCTCGGGATCGGTTCCCATCGCCGCACCGCCGAGGATGTGAGCCGTGGTCGGGATGTTGAACGCCTCGGTCAGTCCTCCCTGGGCGATCCCTCCGAGTTCCTCCTCGAACCACTTGGTGGCTCTCTCCGCAGCCGGGATGAAGGTGGGATTCGGTCGGTCTGGATCCTGCTGCGTCTGGAGCCTGATGCCGCCGAACAGCTTGCGCTTTGGAACCAGTCGCATCGCTGCGTCGGTGGTCTGCATGGTCAGGAGGATCACCGTGCGCTTCGACCAACCGAACGGCCAGAGCAGTCTCAGCGACTTCAGCGGATGACGCAGCAGGCTGCCGATCCAGCGCAAGGGGCGCGTGATGCGGGTTCCGTCTCCGCTCGCCATCGTGAACAGACGGCTGATCACGTCTCCGCCGTTTCCGTAGGTGACCACCTCGATGTGGGTGTCAGGCTCGGGGAAGACGCTCGACGAGATCGCCACCGAGTTGGAGAAGTCGGTCTCAGCTGTCGGTGCAGTCACCGCCTGGATCGACTCGGAGTTGGTGCGAACCACGTGCCCGAGTCGATCAGAGAGGAGGGGTAGACCGCCCTTGTATTTGCAATAGGCGAGGAGCTCGTTGGTCCCGAGTGCTCCCGCCGAGACGATCACGTTCCGAGCGGTGAAGATCCGCCGGCGTTTGCGAAACCAGGCACCGGGGTGTTCGGTGGTGACCTCGTAGCCGTCGCTTCCGTCTTCGGCACCGATCGGGCGGATGTCCGTGGCTTGCCGTTCAGGTATCACCTTGGCGCCGAGTTTCTCGGCGAACCAGAGGTAGTTCTTGACCAGGGTGTTCTTCGCCCCGACTCGACAGCCGATCATGCAGCTGCCGCATCGAGTGCAACCGGTGCGCGCCGGCCCTGCGCCACCGAAGTAGGGATCCTCGACCTCTTGGTCGGCCGGTCCGAAGAAGACTCCGACGCGGCTCTGTTTGAAGGTCTCGCCGACTCCCAGCTCTTCGCCCATCTGCTTCAGCAACAGGTCCGCCGGCCCCATCCCCTCGTACTGGGCAACCCCGAGCATGTGTTCTGCGGTGTCGTAATGAGGGGACAGTTCCTCCTGCCAGTCTGCGAGGTCGCTCCACTGGGAATCCTCGAAGAAGGCCGTGCCCGGGCGGTAGAGGGTGTTCGCGTAGCCGAGACTCCCACCGCCGACGCCGGCTCCGGAAGCGATGAAGACGTCCTTGAACACAGTGAGCCTGAAGATGCCCCTCATCCCCAGAGCGGGGGCCCAGAAGTAGCGCTTCATATCCCAGCCGGACGTGGCGAAGTCCTCGTCGGCGAAACGCTTGCCGCATTCGAGGACTCCTACCGAGTAACCCTTCTCGACCAGGCGCAGCGCCGACACCGAGCCTCCGAAGCCGGATCCGATGACGAGATAGTCGAAGTCGAAAGCCTCCTCCATCGAGGTCGAGTATTCCACCATCGCCGGAGGAGAGTGGCTTCGAGGGCGTGGCTGGACGCGTATTCCACGCGGTCACCCTAGGATCCCGTTCAGTAAAGGCTTACCCCCGAAAGTTCGAGCCGAGAGGAGAGCGACCAGTGGCCTATTTCAATGACCCTCAAGAGGTCTATGACACGATCGGAAAGCTGTTCCAGGATCTCGCCGAGGACGAAGAGCTCGGCTCGAAGTTCAGAGACGCCGACACGATCGTCAGCTACGAGTACCGGGATCCCGACAGTACGATCACCGTCGCATTGAAGGAGGGTGATCTCGAAGGGAGGGTCGATTTCGGACCCACCGATATGGAGCCTGAGATCGTGATGAGCATGGATGCAGACATCGCCCACAAGTTCTGGCTCGGAAAGGTCAATCCGACCGTGGCTCTCGCAAGAGGTCAGATGAAGGCAAAGGGTCCTGTTGCGAAGATCCTCAAGATGGTTCCGCTCACCAAGCCGGTTTACCCCCGCTACGAGGCCTTGCTCGAATCTCAGGGGCGCAACGACCTGCTCGACGTCTGAGGACCGAACCGTGGAGTCGGAGACACCCTCGTATCAGGGATTCAAGGACTATTACCAGTTCACCCATCCGACCCGGGTAGTGGTCGGTCGGGGGATGATCGAAGGGACCGGGTTCGAGTTCCAGAAGGAAGGCGCCAAGCGCCCGTTCATCATCACCGATGCTGTCGTCAGGGGGACGGGTCTGGTCGACAAGGTCGAGGCCGGGATCGTCGATGGCGGTCTGGAGATTTCGGGGCAGTTCGACGAGGTCCCGCAGGATTCGTCGACGGACACCTGCGAGGCTTGCGCAGCAGCAGCGAAGGATGCAGGAGCAGACTCGATCGTTGCGGTCGGCGGTGGGTCCGTCATGGACACCGCCAAGGCAGCCAACGCCGTGCTGACCCACGGAGGCAGGGTCCTGGACTACGAAGGGTTGTTCACGCTGCCCCGGGCAGACGACGGGATGGGGGAGCCTTTCCCGCTCAAGCCCCTTGCCTGCATCCCCACCACCGCAGGCACAGGATCCGAGGTCTCGTTCGGCGCGGTCATCAAGGATCCAGAGCAGAAACTCAAGATCCTCCTGGGGGACTTCCCGCTCTTCCCGCGCCTGGCAATCCTCGATCCGGAGAGCACTCGCACTCTGCCGCCCCAGGTAGCTGCCGCTACCGGCATGGACGCGATGACGCACGCGATAGAGGCTTTCACCAGCCCCGAGTGGTCTCCCCATGGTGAGGCTTTCTGCCTGCAGGCACTCCGGATGAT
Source organism: Solirubrobacterales bacterium (assembly GCA_032119755.1). Classification (GTDB taxonomy): domain Bacteria; phylum Actinomycetota; class Thermoleophilia; order Solirubrobacterales; family 70-9; genus CAIUSP01. The sequence goes on from JAUMFR010000145.1 coordinate 11,398, forward strand.
CCGTGAGAACCTGGAGCAGGCTGTCCACGGCGACCCTGACGAGAACGAGGTCGCTCGGGGAAATATGCTGATCGCTGCTTCACTCGCGATCGTTCCGGGTGCGGCGGGCGCGTCTACTCTGGGCGCAGTTCATTCGATGTCCCATGCCGTCGGAGGGCTGCACGGGGTGCCTCATGGTGTCGCCAACTCGATCAACCTTCCGCACGTGATCCGCTTCAACTGCGAAGGCGGTCCGGCGATCGTCGATCGCTATCGACGCGTGGCCGAGCTGATGGGCGCGGACGCCTCCGGCGACGGCGCCGCACTGGCCGACTCCCTCGCCAACTGGATGACCGCGATGAGCTCCGGCTTGGGCCTGCCCACACGACTCACCGAGGTCGGAGTACCTGAGGCCTCGCTCGACCAGTTGGTGGACGCAGCGATGGGCGATGGCTGCAGTCTGACCAACGCCCGCGAGTTGCTGCCCGAGGACTTCCGGGCCCTGTTCACCGCTGCGCTCTGATCCTCAGGCCTCGCCCGGCGGCGGCTTCGAATCCACTTCGCTGGCATGAGTTCCCGGCTGATCCAGATCCCCCTGATCGAAACCGAGACGCGCGTCCTTTCCGTCTGCGGAGATCTCGAGCGTCGGTTCGACTGCCCGCACCTCGGTTCGAGCGGCCGCACTCAGAGCATCGTCGACCGAGGAGAATCCCGTCAGTGACTCGAGGTGCTTGATGGTCGGGAAGACCAGCTCGATCTCTCCGGTCGAGTGGTGCGAGAGTGCACCTGCGGGCTCGAACCAACCCCAGTCGATCACCTCTTCGCCATCGACCTCTGGCTCGCTGTCTCCGGGATGGCTCGCCAGATAGAAGCGGGTGTCGAACCTGATCGGCACCACCTTCGGTGTTATCCAGCGCGAGTAGGGCACGAGCCCCTCAGGGTCGACCCTGACACCGGCTTCCTCGGCGAGTTCCCTGGCGGCGCACCGCCGGTGAGCGGTCTCGGAGTTCGGATCCGCTCCGTCGCCCTCCTCCACGGCTCCACCCGGGAACACCCACACACCCGGCATGAAACGTGCTTCGAGGTTCCTGCGGACCAGACATGTCTCGACTCCGTAGTCCCCGTCGCGGAGCAGGATGATCGTTGCGGCCGGTCTTGGTTCCGGCGGCCTCTGGCTTTCCACGCCTTCGTCCACTGGGGTTCAGCCTAGCCGCTCAGGTAGTCTTCTCAGCCGTGAGCGAATCGACCGAAACCAAGCGGTGGATATGTGAAGCCTGTGGCTGGATCTACGACCCGGCCGAGGGTGACATCGATGGCGGTGTGCCTGCCGGCACCGCTTTCGAAGACATTCCCGAGGATTGGTTCTGCCCGGTCTGCGGAGCGCGCAAGACCGACTTCGTCCCGTACGAGGACTGAGACCTAGGCCGCTTCCGAGAGCGGCCCGTCCAGCAGCGCCGCCGCTCGTTGGCCGGCCCTGCTGACCGAGCCGCGGCAAGCCGCCCGGATCGACGAGCGGGTGATTGTAAGGAGCCGTTCGAGCTCGGCCCCGTTGATCGCGAGGGGAGGCATCAGCACGACCGTGTCGCCGAGTGGCCGGATGATCGCGCCGCGCCCGCGGGCCTCCAAAACGACCTGGTGGCCCATGCGCTCGGCGGGCGGGTGTTCACCGAGATCGATCCCTGCCATGAACCCGCACTGACGCACCTCGTCGACCTCCGGCATCTCGGCGATCTCGGCGAGCAGCTCGCTGAGCAGTTCGATCTTGGGCTGGAGGTTTGCGATCGTCTCCTCTTGCTCGAAGGTCTCGAGGGTGGCGATGGCTGCAGCGCAGGCCAGCGGATTGCCGGTGTAGGTGTGGCCGTGGAAGAAGGTCTTGAACTCTTCATGCGGAGCGAGGAAGGTCTCGTAGATCTCCTCGCTGGCAAGGGTCGCTGCGAGCGGCAGATAACCCCCCGTGAGCCCCTTTGCGAGGCAGAGTAGATCGGGTGTGACCTCTTCCTGCTCACAAGCGAACATCGACCCGGTCCGGCCGAACCCGGTCGCTACCTCGTCGCAGATCAACAGCGCGCCGTGTCGGTCGCAGAGATCCCGAACCTCGCGGAGATATCCGGGTGGCTGGAGCTTGATCCCCGCAGCGCCCTGCACCAGCGGCTCGATCACGACTGCCGCCACCTCTTCCTCGTGGGTTGCGAGAAGGCCTGCGATGTCATCGAGATCACCTGGTTTGGCCCGGCGCGACTCGAACAGCAGCGGCCCATACGTCGAGTGGAAGAGATCTATTCCGCCGACCGAAACCGACCCGACAGTGTCCCCGTGATAGGCGTCCTCGAGACAGATGAACGAGGCTCGCCGGACATGCTGTCCACCGCGCAGCTGCCAGTATTGGAACGCCATCTTCAGAGCGACCTCGACCGCAGTCGATCCCGAGTCCGAGTAGAAGACCCTGTCGAGGCCGTCCGGTGTCACCTCCACCAACTTGCCGGCGAGTTCTGCAGCTCCCCGGTGGGAGAGTCCGAGCATCGTCGAGTGGGAGATCCGGTCTACCTGCTCATGGAGAGCCTGATCTATCGCAGGGTGCTTGTGACCGTGGACGTTGCACCACAGCGAAGAGACCCCGTCCAGGTACCTGTTCCCGTCCTCATCGGTGACCCAGGCTCCTTCACCCGAGGCGATCATTACCGGGTCCTCGCTTTCCCAGTCACGTTGCTGGGTAAACGGGTGCCAAAGGTGGTTGTGGTCTAGCTCCGCGTGGCTGGCCACGATTAGGAGGGAAAAATAGGCTCCGCCTCGGCCGGAATACGCGTGGACACTCCGGACCGTGTCGTCCCGGCTCTCTCAGGCGGTCAGATGCCGGGCCACTCGTCGGGGCGGCGCAGGTCGAGCAGCGGAAGTTCCCTGACCGAAACCTCCCCCAAGCGGGAGATGGTGTCGCGGTTCGAGCGTTCCAGATCCCCGGCGGAATCCGGCCAAGGGGTCATCACCACCGAAACGATCTCGAGTCCCGCGTTTCGGATCGCTCCGAGGGTAAGCAGCGTGTCACTAATCGTTCCAAGCCAAGGATTGGCGACCACGACCACGGGGAGGTCGAGGAACACGGCGAAGTCACGGATGAGGTAGTCGCGGGTCAAGGGGACGAGGAACCCGCCAACTCCCTCGCATACGAAGGTGTCGCATCCCTCCATCGCTTCGGTGGCACGGCTCTCGATCGTCTCTACCTCGATCCATTC
>JAUMFR010000146.1:0-18629 GCA_032119755.1 Solirubrobacterales bacterium
CGAGCAGCTTCCTCGAGTGCTTGTAGGCGCAGTGCTCGGACCAGAGCAGCGAGAACATCGCCAGCTCCACGCCGTTCGGCTCACGTCCGATCAGATCGCAGATCGCATCGAACTCCGGATCGGTCAAACCGAGTTGCCGGTGAGCGCTCTGCTCGTCGTGTTTCCCCTTCGCGGACACCCTCGATCAGGCGGTTGCCAACGCGGGTGATCTGAAGATTTCGAGCCCGTCGGCAGAGCCGGTCAGGGCGGCATCGACGGCGTGCTCGGGGTGAGGCATCAGTCCCATCACGTTGCCTGCCTCGTTGGTCACACCCGCGATGTCGCGGGTCGAGCCGTTCGGGTTCTGCCCGGCTGCATAGCGGAGCGCGATCTGCCCGGACTCTTCGAGAGCATCGACCGTCTGATCCGGCGCGAACCAACGGCCGTTCGCATGCTTCACCGGTACCGAGAGGGTCTGCCCCGGTTCGGTGGCGCCGAGCCAGACGCTGTCTGCGCTGACCACCTCCAGATCGACCTGCCGACAGAGGAACTTACGGCCCTCGTTGGGGAGTAGCGCTCCCGGCAGCAGTCCTGCCTCACACAGGACCTGGAATCCGTTGCAGATCCCGAGCACCGGACCGCCATCGGCTGCGAACCGCGTCACCGCCTCCATCGCCGGAGCGAACCGCGCAATCGCACCGGCACGGAGGTAGTCGCCATAAGAGAACCCGCCCGGCACCACGACTGCATCGACGCCGGAGAGATCGGTGCTCTCGTGCCAGATGATCTCCGCTTCACCGACCCTGCCGCAGGCCGCGATCGCGTCACGCTCGTCGCAGGAACCCGGAAACTGGAGGACGCCGAACCTCAAGCTTCGATCTCTTCGATCTCGAAGTCCTCGATCAGCGGGTTCGCGAGGAGCTTCTCGCAGAGGGATTCGAGGTGAGCCGGGTCCTCGGCCTCGAGTTCGACCAGTCGACCGACTCTGACGTTGTCGATCCCCTCGAAGCCCAGTGCGGGCAGGGCCCTTTCGACCGCCTTGCCCTGCGGGTCGAGGATGCCCTCCTTCGGTCTGATCAGAACCCTAGCCTTCACCCGTCGGAGCCTATCCACCCTCGCGGCGCGGACGCTCCGGACACCGGTCTGTCGGAACCTCGGTCAGTCGAGTTCGTGGCCGGTGATCTTCTCGTATGCCTCGATGTAGCGGCCTCTGGTGCTCTCGATCACCTCGGCTGGCAGTTGGGGAGCTGGTGGGGAGTGGTCCCATCCCTCCTCGTCGAGCCAGTTCCGTACGTACTGCTTGTCGAAGGAGTCCTGATCGCGGCCGGGGGAGTAGTCGCCAGCAGGCCAGAAGCGCGAAGAGTCTGGGGTGAGCACTTCGTCTGCCAGCACGATCTCGGCACCTGGGCTCTTGCCGAATTCGAATTTGGTGTCGGCGAGGATGATCCCTTTCTCTGCGGCGTGCCGAGCAGCGTGGTCGTAGATCTCGATCGAGAGCCGCTTCAGTTCCTCCGCCAGCGCGTCGTCGCCGAGAATCTGGGCAGCGCGTTCGATGTCGATGTTCTCGTCATGTTCTCCGAGCTCTGCTTTGGTCGCGGGGGTGAAGATCGGCTCCGGCAGCTTGTCGCACTGCTGCAGGCCCTCGGGAAGGGCGATGCCACAGACCCCGCCGGTCTCTTGGTACTCGCGCCAACCCGAGCCGGAGAGATAGCCGCGCACGACACACTCGACCGGATACATCTCGAGTTTCCGTACCCGGAGGGCTCGTCCCCCTACCTCCTGCGGAACCTCTTGGGAGATGAAGTGGTTGGGACAGATCTCGCTGGTGTGCTCGAACCAGAAGACGGACATCTGGGTGAGCACCTTGCCCTTGTCGGGGATCGGGTTCGGCATCACCACGTCGTAGGCCGATATACGGTCTGAGGCGACCATCAACAGGTCGTCCCCGATCTCGTACATGTCGCGAACCTTGCCGGTGGCGACGGCTTTCAGGTCTGCGAGCTTTTCCTGGCCGGTCGACATCGGAGCGCCGGACTCTAACACCGTCGTTCCCCGATCGAACCGGACGCCCGGCGCGACTTTCCGGTACTTGCGTTGTGCGAGCATCGGTGGCGATGTCCTCCTCTGCAGTCCTTCCCGACGGACCTTCGGCACCCTCTGTGGTCCAGACTGCCGAGTTGACCGCCCGCCCGGTCGATTTCGTCGAACGGTGCCGCGACCGATTCGGGGGTACCTTCAGCGTCAGGCTCTCGCGCATAGGGCCGATGGTCTTCTTCTCGGATCCAGATTCGATCAAGCAGGTCTTCGCTTCCGATCGTGAGAACACGATCACACAGGGCAGGAACGTCGTGCTCGAGCCGATCCTCGGGACCAAATCACTGCTGGTCCAGGAGGGCGCCGAGCATCTGGCGAGACGCAAGTTGATGCTGCCTCCGTTCCACGGTGAGCGGATGCGTGCGTACGAACAGTCGATCGAGCGTGCGACCGTCGAGGAGATCTCCAACTGGCCGACCGGTGAGACCATCCTCAGCCACCCCGCGATGCAGCGGATCACTCTGGAGGTGATCATGAGCGCGGTCTTCGGCGTGTCGGACGAGCGACACGACCCGCTGCGGGCGGGGCTCAACCGCGTGCTCAGCTCGACCAGATCCCCATTCGCCTTCGGTCTGACCTTTCCGCTCCTGCGGAAGCTCCCGCCGTACAGCGGCATGTTGAAGAGCCTTCGTGAGACCGACCGGCTGATCGCCGCCGAGATCTCCGATCGTCGTGCGGATCCCACCACGGAAGAACGCGAGGACATCCTCTCGATGCTCGTCTCGGCCAGAGACGAAGACGGACGCGGTCTCGACGACACCGAACTGCGCGATCAGTTGATGACCTTGCTTCTGGCCGGTCACGAGACCACCGCAACGGCCCTCGCCTGGTGTTTCGATCAGTTGCTCAGGAACCCGGATGCGTACGAGCGGTTGCAATCCGAGGTCGACTCGGACGGAGGGGGAGACTGGATGGAGGCGGTGATCGCCGAGACGCTCCGTGTCCGGCCGGTCGTTCCGATGATCGGTCGTGAACTGCGCAAACCGATGACGCTCGACGGATGGGATCTGGAGTCGGGAACCTCGGTGATGCTCTCCATATACCTCGCCCATACGCGCCCCGACGTCTTCCCCGATCCGTACGTATTCAATCCCTCGCGCTTCGACGGCGTCAAACCCGATACCTACAGCTGGATTCCGTTCGGCGGTGGAACACGTCGGTGTATCGGTGCCGCGTTCGCCCAGTTCGAGATGCGAACGGTCCTGAGGACCATCCTCTCTTCGCTCGATCTCGCTCCTGGAAGTGATTCCCCCGACAGGATGGTGCGGCGCAACGTCACCCTCTCGCCGAAGCACGGTTCGCCGGTTCTCGTCACCGAGCGCCGGGCTGCAGCCTGACGCTCAGCCCCCGGTTCGGTCCTTGGCCCAGTCGACGATCTGCTGTGTGCCGGCTATCGGGATGCCACCATCGAGCACCAGAACGGGAACTCCGTAGGAACCGGTCAGGGCCTTGACCTCGGTACGTCCCGTTCGCAACTTCGACCAGGTCCAGGGCAGCAGACGGTATCCCGGCATCTTCCGTACCTCGTACTCGAACCCGGCAGCATCCAGTGCCTTGCGGGCCTTCCCACAGTGTGGGTCGAATCTGTTTCCGCCCTGTCCGCAGGTGAAGAGGATCACGATCGGAATGTTGTCACAAGCGGATAGGGCCGAGCTAGGCCGAGATTCCATCGAGCCGCGAGATCAACTCGGGTACATGGGTCAGATAGGCGTTGTAGTCGAAGATCGCATCGAGATCGAGATCCGGTGCGGCCTCACCGATCAACTCACGGAACTCGATCCCTTCGTCCCAAGCTTTCTGCGCGCTCTCTTGGACCAGTCGGTAGGCATCGTCGCGGGTCATCCCGGATTCGATCAGTGAACTCAGGGCGCGCTGGCTGAACACGGCGCCGTGGGTCAGTTCGAGGTTCTCCCGCATCCGATCGGTGTGGACCGTCATTCCCTCGATCAGTCTGGTGGCGAGCGAGAGCGAGTAATCGAGAGTGGTCATCGTGTCGGGGAGGATTATCCTTTCGGCGCTCGAGTGCGAGATATCCCGCTCGTGCCAGAGCGCAACGCTCTCGAGCGCCGGTACCGCGTATCCGCGCAGGACACGGGAGAGTCCGCAGATCCTCTCGGCGATTATCGGGTTGCGCTTGTGTGGCATCGCGGAGGAGCCCTTCTGGCCCTTGCCGAATGGTTCCTCGACCTCTCGGACCTCGGTGCGCTGGAGGTTCCTGAACTCCTTGCCGAGTCGCTCCAGCCCGCCTCCCGCAATCGCGGATCTCGCGATCAATACGGCAAGTCGATCACGTGGGATCACCTGAGTCGAGATGTCCTCGCGTTTGAGTCCGAGGGAACCGAGGGCGTGTGCCTCTACCGATGGTGGTACGGACGCGTGGGTACCGACGGCACCGGAAAGAGCCCCGTAGCGCATCTGCTCGAAGGCGTCCTCCATACGGTCACGGTTGCGAGCGGACTCGAAGGCGAACCCGGCGAGCTTCAGACCGAAGGTCGTCGGTTCCGCGTGAACCCCGTGTGTCCTGCCGATACAGAGCGTGTCTGCGTGCTCGCGTGCCTTGGCCACGATTGCGTCGGTGAGGGTGCGGAGATCGTCGACGATGATCTCCCCGGCGTCCTGGATCTGCAGGGCCAGCGCGGTATCGAGCACATCCGAGGAGGTAAGGCCATAGTGAACCCAGCGCCCCTCTTCGCCGCCCACGGACTCGGCCACCACGTCTACGAACGCCGCCACATCGTGTCCCGTGGTCTCCTCTCGCTCGGCTACCGCCTCGACCGTGAAGCTCGCCTTTTCCCGGATCTTCTTCGCGGCTGCTTCCGGGACGACGCCCTCAGCCGCCCAGGCATCGGTCGCGGCGAGCTCTACCGCGAGCCAGTTCTCCATCTTCCTCTGTTGGGACCAGACGGCCCCCATCTTCTCGCGTGTGTAGCGCTCGATCATGACTGGATGATCCTGGCTGCCAAGACCCCGGCGTTCTCGGCACCATCCACCGCCACGCAGGCAACCGGCACGCCGGGTGGCATCTGGGCAACTGACAGCAGTGCGTCCAGCCCATCCAGAACGCCACCCGACAGCGGCACCCCGATCACCGGCAGTTCCGTGTGAGAGGCCGCGGCGCCAGGCAGTGCAGCAGACATGCCGGCTCCGGCGATGATGACCTTCAACCCTCGCATCTGGGCGTTCATACAGTAGTCGCGGGTCTCCTCGGGCTCACGATGGGCACTGATTACTCTGACCTCGTAACGGATACCCCGTTCCTGCAGGGCGGTCCCGGCGGGCTGCATCTTGGACTTGTCGTTCATCGAACCCATGATGATCCCGACCAGCGGCGCGTCCACCTCGATCTCCGAGAAGGCTTCCTCGACATCCGGCATCTCTACCGCTGCGGTCTGATCTGACTGAGGGTCTGGGCCCATCGCTCGTTCCTTTCGGACTGTGCGGACTGCTGCAGTGAGACTATTCCACGGCGCGTGCTGCGATATCGGTACGAATCTGTCGTCCCTCGAAATCGATCATCCCGACCGCCTCGTAGGCGCGGCTTCGGGCCTGCCTGGCGTCTGCACCGAGCGCTGTGACTGCCAAAACCCTTCCTCCGGCGGTCACCACTCTTCCGTCCTCGGCCGCCGTTCCGGCGTGATGGATCTCGACCCCTTCGATCTCCGCCGCTTCATCCAGACCTGTGATCTCGTCGCCACTCGAGGATGACTCCGGATACCCGGCAGAGGCCATCACCACGGTCACCGCCCAGTCGCCGGCGAACTCGATCCTGGCGCCGTTGAGTCCTCCGTCTTCGCGCGAGGCCAGGAAGAGCTCGACGAGATCCGATTGCAGTCGCGGCAGCACCGCCTGGGTCTCGGGATCGCCGAACCGGGTGTTGAACTCGAGTACCTTCGGGCCGTCTCCGGTCATCATCAGCCCTGCGTAGAGGATCCCCCGGAAGGGCGTTCCGTGCCGGGCCATCGTCTCGACGACCGGTCGATGGACCAGATCCAGGATCTCCTCGACCTGTTCGGGGTAGATCCCCGGTACGGGTGAGTAGCTTCCCATACCCCCGGTATTAGGGCCGACGTCACCGTCCCCGATTCGCTTGTAGTCCTGGGCTGGAGCGAGTGGGACTACGTTCTCGCCGTCGCAGATCGCGAGCAGCGACAACTCCGTGCCCTCCAAGAACTCTTCCATCACGACCCTCGTCTCTCCGAACCGCTTCTCTACGAAGAACTCCTCCACCGCTTCCTTTGCCTCGGACTCGTCTTGGCAGATCACCACGCCCTTGCCGGCAGCGAGACCGTCGGCCTTCAACACCAGCGGATAGGAAGCCTCGCCGAGGTGCTCGAGCGCTTCCTGTTCCGAGGTCAGCACGTCGTGCGAGGCCGTGGGGACCTTCGCCTCGATCATGACTTCCTTTGCGAACAGTTTCGATCCCTCCAACCGTGCGGCTTCCCCGCTCGGACCGAACGCGGGGATACCGGCTGCCTCCATTCGGTCCACTATGCCCTCCACCAGAGGAGCCTCCGGGCCGACCGCGACCAGATCGACTTCGCGCTCGGTTGCAAGTGCCACGAGCCCGTCGACATCGTCTGCCTTCACCTCGACGCACTCTGCATCGCCGGCTATGCCTGCATTGCCAGGCGCGCAGATGATCTCCGGCTCGTGGGCAGAGCGCGCGAGGGCACGAACCATCGCGTGTTCACGACCGCCGGATCCGATCACCAAGACCCTCAAGATCTTGCCCTTTCGCCGCGTGCTGCGTCCGTTGCTTTGTCGATCATCGGCACGTGTCCGGCCACCCTATCGTCGCTGCCCTCTACGACCGCATACTCGGTCCGGTCGAGCATGCCGGCCTCGGGGAGATCCGCACCGGAACGCTCGCCGCAGCGAGCGGCAGGACCCTCGAGATAGCAGCCGGGAACGGACACAATCTCGGACATTATCCCGCCTCGGTCGATTCGCTCGTCCTCGCGGAACCCGACCCCCACATGTATTCGCGATTGCTCGAGCGGATGGATCGTGTGCCGGCCGGTTCGAGCGGTCGCGTGATCGAGTCCTCTGTCTTCCAGGCCTCCGCAGAAGATCTGCCCTTCGAATCAAGCAGCTTCGACTCGGTGGTATGCACGCTGGGGCTCTGCACTATCCCCGACCCGGCACGAGCCCTCGCCGAGGTGAGGAGGGTGCTGTCACCGGACGGCCGATTCTGCTTTGTTGAGCACGTCCGTTCGGCGGAGTCGGGAACGGCCCGGATGCAGGACCTGATCACTCCGCTTTGGCGCCGGGTAGCGGGAGGATGTCACCCGAATCGTGATTCGCAGGCCTTGATCGAGTCTGCTGGCTTCCGGATCGAGGCGCTCGAGCGGGGAACGATGCCCAAGGCACCGAGGCCTCTGAGTCCGCTGATCAGCGGTTTCGCGGTCAGTCCTGCGCCCTAGGGCTGCGCGCCGAAGATCTTCTCGATCTCCTGGTAGCGGTAGTCGAAGATTCCCTCCAGATCCCGCTCGACCAGCAGCCGGCGCGCGATCTCCCCGATCGGCCCGAACGGCATCTCGTAGCGGACGATATCGCGCATCAGGGTGCCGCCCTGTCCGTCGTCTTCGAAGGTGTGGGTGTGGTGCCAAAGCTTGTAGGGACCCTTCAACTGCGTGTCCACGAACCGTTCTCCCGGTGTCCACTCCTCGATCCGGGTCAGCCAGTTGACCGGCACTCCGCGAACCCTCAGCCGGTAGGTGATCAAGCTTCCCTCGTGCATCTCTATCGGCGCCGGTGTGGTCACCTTGAACTTGAGTAGCGGCGGGGTGATCTGCTCGAGATTGAAGGCGTCCGCGAAGAACTCGAAGGTCTTCTTCGGCGACCGGGGGAGCCGCTGCTCACGTTCGATCAGGTGGGGCACGGTTTCGATCATATTCTCTCGAGGACGGTTCAGGATTTGAAATCGCCATAATCACGGGCCAATGGAGTTCCTCACCTCACTCCCCACCTGGGTCCTCTTTGCGGGTTCCATTCTCTTCTTCGGGGGTTTCACCTACGGAGTCAGCAACTTCCTGAACAGCCGGCTCACCAAAAAGGAGGGCGCCAAATATGCGCAGACCGCTGAGTACTACAACACGGTCATCGGGGCGCTGTTCGCGTTCCTCACGGCCTTCTTGATCAACTCCGCCTTTACGACGGTCAGGACCACCGAAGGAATCGTCGCCGCCGAGGCATCGGCTGCCAATCGCGTCGCCTGGGCCACGCGAGGGCTCCCGAGCGCCGATGTTTCTGCCGTTCAGGAGAGCCTCGCTCGTTACCTATCTGCACTCGAGACCGAGGAGTGGCCCAATCTGGGTGAGCCCACCTCCTCCGATCTCGAGGAGGGATCGTCCGAGGGTGCGCTCGCCACGCCGGAACTAAACGCCCTGCAGCAGAAGGTCTTCGAGGTGGGGTCACGTCCGTATGTGCCGCCGCTGTCGGCCGAATCCCTCCAGTCGGCGGTCGACGACCTCGGCTCGGAACGCCGAGCCCGTCTGGCGGCGGCCAACTCGAAGCTGCCGTTTCTGCTTTTCCTCTTGGCGGTGATCTCGGGAATCGTCCTGATCGTCAATCTCATCATCACCTCCCTCAGAGACGGCCGTAAGGCATCGTTCGTTTCGGCCGGAATAGTGCTTGTCGTAGCTTTGGATATCGCACTGATCCTCGGTTTGACGGCACCCTTCGACGGGCCTTTCACGGTCAAGGTCGATCCGCTGGTGACGCTCTACCGGGAGATCAGCGACGGCAGGTATCTGCCATGGGCAGGCGGATGATGTCGAAGCGATCATTCGCCCTGCGCGTGTCACTGGTGATACTGATATTCGGCGTCGTCGCTGGCTGCGGGAACGGATCGTCCACCGTGGATTCGAGGGATCTGATCGACGCCACCTGTGAGGACGATCCCTATGGGTGCGTCCGTTACGAGCGCACTCAGCCGGTCGACATCGGCGCCCTGCTCTGGCTCAGCGAGGAGTCCCGGACCGCAGGAACCGGAGTCGATTCTCAGCGTGGGGTCGAGTTGGCTCTCGACTATCTCGACGGGGATTTCGACGGCGCCACTGGGAAGGTGCTCGGACACGATGTGGAACTAGACCTTGCCGATGAGGGCTGCGACCCGAAGCAGGGAATCCGTGGGGCGAGAATGCTGGCCTCGCGCGAGGATCTCCTCGCGGTGGTCGGAACCACCTGTTCCTCCGCTGCGATAGATGCAGCGGCGAAGGTCCTCTCCGAGAAGGGCACAGTGCTCATCTCACCCACCAACACCGCTCCGGAGCTAACCGGTCGCCGGTCTCACCTCCCCTTCTACGCACGTACTGCGCCCAACGATCTGATCCAGGGAGCCGTGGTGGGTGACTTCTCGGTCAACCGTGCACCCGGTGGCACCGCCCTCGTGCTCAGCGACGGTTCTGCCTACAGCGATTCCCTAGCGGAGAGCTTCTCAGCGCGGTTCGAGGACGGAGGAGGAGATGTGGAGAGAGTGACGCTGGCACCTACCGACACCACCTCGGACGTTTCGAACGCCCTCTCATCCACCAGCGGATCTCCGGACATCCTCTACTTCCCGCTGAACGGCGATCTGTGTACCGAGGCGATCGCGGCAGTCGGTTCCTCGCAGGCCGGTCTCCTGCTCACCTCGGATGGCTGCTTCAACTCCGAGGTCCTCGCTGCGGCCGAGGCGAACTCGCTCCAGTTGAATGCCTCCGGTCCTGATGTGCGAGATCTCGACTCGAACCGCTTCTACGGACAGGAGTTGCTGCCTGCCTACCGCGAGTCCTTCGGCGAGAGTCCGACCGCGATCTTCCATGCGCACGCATTCGACGCTGCGAATCTGATCTTCGATGCTCTGCGGCGAAGCGCGCTTCAGGGCGAGGATGGCTACCTGGCTGTTCCGCGGAGCGAGTTCCGCGCTGCCTTGTTCGCTACGGAAGGCTACGACGGTTTCTCGGGGACCCTCGATTGCAGCGACCTCGGTGACTGCCAGGTCGCCTCGCTGATTTCGATCTACGCTACGCCGGCCTGGCCGGTCGAGGGTGGACGACAGGACGCAGCGCCCGTTTACAGCCAGAGTCTGACTCTGAGCGAAGTGCTTCCCTGAGTGACTCAGGAAGTGGCGTCGGCGGTCTTCTTCCCGCCGGACTTCTTCTTTGCCGAGGACTTCTTGACCGGAGCCTTCTGCGAGAAGGTCAACTCGCCGTCCGAGGCATCGACCTCGATGGTGTCACCCTCCGAGAAGTCACCTTCGAGGAGGCGCAGAGCGAGTTTGTCGACCAGCTGCTTCTGGATCACCCGCTTCAGCGGTCGGGCTCCGTAGACCGGGTCGTACCCGAGGTTCGCGAGTAGTTCGCGGGCCTTCTCGCTCAGCTCGATCTCGAGCCCCTTCTCGGCGACTCGCCTGGTCAGAACGGCGACTTGGAGTTCCACGATCTCTCCGATGTTCGCCTTGGTCAGGCGATGGAACAGCACCACGTCGTCGATCCGGTTGAGGAACTCCGGCCGGAAGGTCGTCTCGAGGGCTTCGGTGACCTCGCTGCGGGTATCTTCGCTGAGTTCACCCTCCCCCTTCTGGGCAGAGATAGCCTGGGATCCCACGTTCGAGGTCATGATCAAGACCGTGTTGGTGAAGTCCACGGTGCGCCCCTGACCATCGGTCAGGCGTCCGTCGTCCATCACCTGCAGCAGCACGTTGAACACATCGGGGTGCGCCTTCTCTATCTCGTCGAGCAGGATCACCGCGTACGGGCGGCGCCTGACCGTCTCGGTCAACTGGCCGCCCTCTTCGTACCCCACGTATCCAGGAGGCGCCCCGATCAGTCGTGCGACCGAATGCTTCTCCATGTACTCGGACATGTCGATCCGGACCATCGCCTGCTCGGAGTCGAACATGAACTCCGCCAGAGCCCTTGCGAGTTCGGTCTTGCCAACTCCGGTCGGCCCGAGGAAGAGGAAGCTCCCGATCGGCCGGTTCGGATCCGACAGTCCGGATCGTGAGCGACGGAGCGCTCCAGATACGGCGACGACCGCTTCTTCCTGGCCGATCACCTTGTCGTGGAGACGCTCCTCCATCCGGATCAGCTTCTCGACCTCTCCCTCCATCAGCTTGGAGACCGGAATGCCGGTCCACTTGCCGACCACTTCGGCGATGTCCTGCTCGGTTACCTCCTCGGTCAGCAGTGACCCTTCGCTGCGATGCAGATCGCCGAGCTTCTCTTCGCTGGCGAGTATCCGCTTTTCGATCTCGGGGATGCGTCCATAGCGCAACTCGGCTGCACGCTCCAGATCTGCGTCTCTCTCGGCCCTCTCCGCTTCTCGCTGGGCCTCGTCGAGTTCCGCCTTGGCGCCCTTGATCTCGTCGATCGCGGACTTCTCGTTTTGCCAGCGGGCCTTCATCTCGCTCGAGCTCTCGTTCAGCTCGGCTAGCTCGGCCTCCAACGTGTCCAGCCGCTTCTTGGACGCATCGTCGGTCTCCTTCTTGAGTGCTTCGCGTTCGATCTCGAGTTGCTGGATGCGCCGCTCGACCTCGTCGATCTCGGTCGGCATCGAGTCGATCTCGATCTTCAGCCGCGACGCGGCCTCGTCGATCAGATCGATTGCCTTGTCTGGCAGGAAGCGGTCACTGATGTAGCGGTCCGAGAGGTTGGCCGCCGCGACGATCGCGGTGTCGGTGATCCGCACTCCGTGGTGTACCTCGTAACGCTCCTTGAGGCCGCGGAGAATGGCCACGGTATCGCCGATTCCAGGCTCACCTACGACGACAGGTTGGAACCGCCGCTCCAGAGCCGGGTCCTTCTCGATGTGCTTGCGGTACTCGTCGAGCGTGGTGGCTCCCACCGCCCTCAACTCACCGCGGGCGAGCATCGGCTTCAGCAGGTTCGAGGCATCCACGGCGCCTTCGGCTGCGCCTGCTCCGACGATCGTGTGGAGCTCGTCCATGAACAGCACGATCCGGCCCTCGGCGTCTTGGATCTCCTTGAGCACTGCCTTGAGCCTCTCTTCGAACTCTCCCCGGTATTTCGACCCGGCGAGCAGAGCGCCGATGTCCAGCGAGATCACCTTTCGGTCACGCAGACTGTCGGGTACGTCACCCGAGACGACTCGCTGGGCGAGCCCTTCCACGATCGCCGTCTTGCCGACCCCGGGCTCACCGATCAGGACGGGGTTGTTCTTGGTGCGCCTGGAGAGGACCTGCACGACCCTGCGGATCTCTTCGTCCCTTCCGATCACCGGGTCGAGCTTGCCGCTCTCGGCCTCGGCAGTCAGGTCACGGCCGTACTTCTCCAGCGCCCCGTATGAATCCTCGGGGTTGGGTGAGGTAACGCGATGCGGACCGCGCATCTCCATTATCGCCTTGGTCAGTTCCCCCTTGTCAGGGAGAAGATCGGCGACCGGGGAACGATCACCGTCGAGCCCGACCAGCAGATGTTCGGTCGAGATGTACTCGTCGGCCATCGCTTCGGCTTCGCGCTCGGCCTCCTGGATCACCCAGATCAGGGTGTCCGAGGGCCGGGACTGGGGGACACCTTCGCCGGTGACGCGGGGCAGTTGGTCGATCGCCTCTGTTGTCGAGGTTCGAACCGACCGAGGATCTGATCCCAGCTTGGTGAGCACGGGTGAGACCAGCCCTTCGGGCTGGTCGAGCAGAGCCAGCAGGAGATGTGCAGGCGCGATCTCGGTGTTCTGGTGCTCGCTGGCTATGCGAGAAGCCGCCGCGACGGCCTCTCCTGATTTGATCGTGAATCGGTCTTTTTGCATAGGAACGAAATCCTACTGCCTTAACACCAATTTGTCAAGATATCTAAGTCAAAACGACTCAGATCTATGTTGGTTTACGGCTACGCCTTGAGGATTTCCAGCAGATCCAGCTCGATCCTCTCCGGAGGCCCAGCGATCAGATCGGCAACGGAGTCGTTGAACGCGGCGAAATCCTCGTCGCTGTTGACTTCCTCTGCCAGACCATGCGGCAACACCCCGATTCCTCTGACCAGCCCGCTCGCAGGATCCCCGACCAGCAGGATCAGTTCGTCGGACGGATGCTTCTCTTGGAACCGCTTTGCGAACTCGCCGTAGAGCTTGGCGACTTCCTCGTAGTGGCCCGGCTTTGCATGCAGCGTGAACTCGACCAGTGATGACATCGATTCCTCCCATTTCGTTGAGTACGTCTCGTCAGGGTAGAGGCGCGAGGCTCAGCGGGCGCGGGCCCGCAAGCGCCAAGCAACCCAAAGCGCCGAGGCGGTGGCCAGACCTGCGGACACCGTCCCCTTCATCGACGCTTCACGGACGCTCTTCTCGCCCGATGCCCAGGCTGCCCCGAAGATCGCAGTGTCACCTGCGTCGGCTGCAGCCACTGCGAGGGTCGATGCCAGCAGAGCCGTCCGGTCACCCTTCACCAGCGCTGCCGTCTCGGCAGCGCCCAGGACCAGATCCCGACCTCCTGCCAGGCGGGCCACCGCCAGCGTGGAGGCGGACGGCTTCTCGAATCCCAGTGTCTTCAAGGTGAGTTCGGGGGCGATCATCAGCCCTGCACCGATCGCCAGCCGGCCAAGTGCCAGCCCCGATGCGAGCAGCACTACGTCTGGAGCGCGAGTCTCGGGATCGAGAGTCGCGCTCACGTCACGCGTCATCTGTTCTTCGTCGCGGTAGATGTGCCCACCCTACCCAGTTGGAGCTGCCTGGGGTCCTCCGCTCAGCTGGCTTTGCCACGGCGCTTGACCTCGATCCGGGTGGGTTCGTCATCTCGTCTCGGTCGTCCGACTCCGTGACCTTCGTAGGCTCCGTAAGGAACCATCTCCCCACCCACCGCCGAGCGCAGTCGCTCGAGCTCCGCGACCATTTCGCGCTCCATCCGGTCGGCTCGCTCGCGCATTCGCGCCATCTCGGCTCTCATCCGCTTCACCGACTCCTCCATCTCGAGCATGGCGACGACGCCTGCGAGATTGAGGCCCTGTTCGCTGGTCAGTTGTTGGATCCGTTGAAGTCGCTCGACGTCGGCCCGCGAGTAGAGCCGCGTGTTCTTGGGTGAGCGCTGTGGCGAGATCAAGCCTCGGGCCTCGTACATCCGCAGGGTTTGTGGATGCATACCGGCCAGATCCGCAGCGACCGAGATCATGAACACCCCTCTGGTCTCCTCGATCACTTCCCTCTGCTTGGGCTTGCGCTTTGCCGCCATCTACTCAGTCCACCTTGCCTGAGTCGTCGGATCGGTTCGAACTCGGCTCGGCGCCACGGGTGGCGGCGAGCATGCTCTCCCGCGGATCGTGGCCGTTCATCGCTTCGGCCAGTCCCTCCACCGCCTCGCGCTGCGAATCGGACAGATCGGTCGGAACTTCGATCTTGACCTTGTAGTGGATGTCACCGCGACCGGATCCCTTCGGTCGTGGCGGACCCTCTCCTTTCAGTCGCTGCGAGGTCCCGTGTTGGGTGCCCGCAGGAATCTTGATCTTCTTGGATCCGGACAGGGTCGGCACCTCGATAGTCGCCCCCTGCAACGCCTCGACGACCGAAACGGGCAGATCCACCTCGAGGTTTCCATCCGACCGTTGCCTGAATACCGGAGAAGGGGCAACACGCGTGGTGACGTAGAGATCCCCCGGGGGGCCACCGTAGGGGCTCGGCTCACCCTTGCCTGAAAGCCTGATCCGGCTTCCGTCGTGCACGCCGGCAGGGATGTTCACCCTGAACTTCTTGGTCGTCCTGGCCGCACCGGCACCGCTGCAGTCGCCGCAAGGTGTCTCCACGATGTGTCCCCTGCCTCCGCAGGCCGGACATGGTTGGGAGATCGAGAAGAAACCCTGACTCTCTGCGTCGACGCCACGCCCGCCACAGCGCTCACACGGAACGGGTTGGGTTCCAGGTGCCGCTCCCGAGCCGTTGCAGGTCTCGCAGGCAGCGGTCATCGGAACCGCGACCTGGACCTGCGTTCCGTGGATCGCTTGATCGAAGCTGAGGGCTATCTCGGCGTCGAGGTCGTTGCCGGGAACTTTGGCTTGGGCGCCTCCACCGCCCCTACCGAACAGGTTGGAGAGCACGTCACCGAAGTCCTGGAAGCCGCCAGGACCGCCGAAACCTGGTCCGCCACCTCCTGGCGGGAATCCCCCCGCGCCGAACATCCCGCCCTGGTCGTACGCCTGACGTTTCTCGGGATCCGAAAGCGTGTCGTAGGCGGCCTGGATCTCCTTGAATCGCTCCTCGGCCTTCTCGTCGTCGGGGTTGCGGTCGGGATGCCACTGTCGGGCGAGCTTCCGGTAAGCCTTCTTGATCTCTTCGTCCGAGGCCTCCTTGGAGACCCCGAGCACCTCATAGGGGTCGCGAGTCGGCATCTCTACCTCACTCGCTGACCACGACTCGGGCGGCTCTGAGAACAGCGCCATCGAGTCGGTAGCCACGGTCGAGTGTCTCGATCACCACTCCCGCCTCCGTTCCCTCGACCGATTGGGCCGAGATCGCTTCGTGGAGGCTGGGGTCGAACTTCTCGCCAGCAGGATCGTAGGACTCCACCCCCGCGCGCTCCAAACCATTTCGGAGCTCGCGATAGATCAGCACGACGCCACGCCCCAGGCCGTCATCGGTCTGGGCATCCGGATCCGACGGGTCGATCCCCGCGGCCTTCAAGGCGAGTTCGAGGTTGTCGAGCGAAGGGATCAACTCGCGGGCGAGTTCGGCCTTGCCACGGAGTGTCGCCTCGGCCGTCTCACCAGCTACCCGCTTGCGGTAGTTGTCGAAGTCGGCCTTGGTCCGCTGAGCCAGTCCCAGATACTCGTCCCGCTCGCGCTGAGCAACTGTCAGCTCGTCCAGATCCTGCTCGACCTGAGCCTCCGCCTCCGCCGCGGCGTCGGCGGCAGGATGCTCAGCAACCGCCGGGTCGGTAGCGCCCTCCCAAGCATCCTGCTCGGCTGCGCTCTCCGCCCCGGCGGTGCCGGATCCTGTCGGTTGGTCGGTTTCCGTATGCGGCTCGTCGCCCACGGTCGCCTACTCCTTCTGGGCGGGCTCGTCGTCGACTACCTCGGCATCGACTACTTCTTCCTCGGAGGAGGAGTCTGAGCCGTTGGTGGAGGCAGATCCGTCGGTGTCCGAGCCGTTGTCCGCAGACTGCTCGTAGACCTTGGCCGAGACCGCCTGGAAGGACGTCTGCAGCTTCTCGGTCTTCTCGCCGATCTCCTTGGCGTCGTCAGAGGCAAGCGAGTCGCGGACCTCCTTGATCGCGGCTTCGATCTCGGTCTTCTGCGCGTCCTCGACCTTGTCACCGAGCTCGTTCAACTGCTTCTCGGCCTCGTGGGCAGCGTTCTCACCGACGTTGCGGGCCTCCGCCAGCTGGCGCTGGGCCTGATCTTCCTCGGCGTGTGTCTCCGCGTCGGAGATCATCTGTTCGACCTCGTCATCGGAAAGTCCCGAGCCGCCCTTGATCTCGATCCGTTGTTCCTTGCCGGTGCCGAGATCCTTGGCCGAAACGCTGAGGATTCCGTTGGCGTCGATATCGAAGGTGACCTCGATCTGCGGGATCCCCCGCGGCGCCGGCGGCAGTCCGGTCAGCTGGAAGCGACCCAGGCTCTTGTTGCCCGAGGCCATCTCTCGCTCACCCTGCAGCACGTGCACCTCGACCGAGGGCTGGTTGTCTTCCGCAGTCGAGAAGATCTCCGACTTCTTCGACGGGATGGTCGTGTTGCGCTCGATCAGCTTGGTCATCACGCCGCCCTTGGTCTCGATTCCGAGCGTCAGCGGAGTGACATCCAGCAGCAGGACATCCTTGACGTCGCCCGCCAGCACTCCCGCCTGGATTGCCGCGCCGATTGCGACCACCTCGTCGGGGTTCACTCCCTGATGCGGGTCCTTGCCGGTCAGCTCCTTGACCTTGTCCTGTACAGACGGCATGCGGCTCATGCCGCCCACCATCACCACGTGTTCGACCTCGGCGTCTGCATCGGCCAGGGCTTGCTTCACCGGCTCCACGATGCGGTCGAGCAGGTCCGAGGTCAACTCGGCCAGCTTCGAACGGGTCAGCTTGGTCTCGAGGTGTCGCGGCTCGCCATCAACCGCGGTGATGAACGGAAGCGATATCTGCGACTCCTGCGCTGCGGAGAGTTCGATCTTCGCCTTCTCCGCTGCCTCGTAGAGCCGCTGTAGCGCCCGCTTGTCGTTGGCGAGGTCGACGCCCTGGTCCTTCTTGAACTCGGTCACCAGCCATTCGACGATCGCCTTGTCCCAGTTGTCGCCACCGAGGTGGTTGTCACCCGCGGTGGACTTGACCTCGAAGACTCCGTCACCGATCTCGAGCACCGAGACGTCGAAGGTCCCGCCGCCCAGGTCGAAGACGAGGATCGTCTGGTCGGTCTTCTCCTTGTCGAGCCCATAGGCCAGCGCGGCCGCGGTGGGCTCGTTGATGATGCGCTTGACCTCGAGGCCGGCGATCTTGCCGGCGTCCTTGGTGGCCTGACGCTGGTCGTCGTTGAAGTAGGCAGGAACTGTGATCACGGCCGAGTCGACCTCTTCTCCGAGCTTGGCCTCCGCATCGGCCTTCAACTTCTGGAGGATCATCGCCGAGATCTCCGGCGGCGAGTACTGCTTGCCCTCCGCCTCGACCCGGACGTCCCCGTTCGGCCCCTCGACGACCTTGTAGGGCACGATCGTCTCCTCTTCCTTGACCTCACCCTCCTTGCGGCCCATGAAGCGCTTGATCGAGAAGATCGTGTCTTCTGGATTCATCACCGACTGTCGCTTGGCGACGGTGCCGACGAGACGCTCACCCGAGTCGGTGAAAGCGACTACCGACGGGGTGGTGCGACCGCCCTCGGCGTTCTCGAGAACGGTCGGGTCGTCGCCTTCCATCACTGCGACGCAAGAGTTCGTGGTGCCGAGATCGATTCCTATGGTCTTTGCCATGTTCTGGTGCCTCCTAGGTGTGGATTACGAAGTTTCGTGAGACGCTTAAGTCGCGCCTGAGAACAAATCTAAGCGAGACCGTAGCAGATCTATATACCCCAAGTCAAGGGGTGGATTCCCGGTCGTTTGAAACGAAAAAGACCCGCCGGGCCTGTGCCCGACGGGTCTGAAGTCGAATCTCTGATCTAGACCGGACTACTTCAGCTTCACTGTCTGGAACACACCGGCGTGATCCGAGCCCCAGTAGGGACCGCTGCCGGTGGTGCGGAACGGCTTGTTGCCCGTGACCTTGGTCGGGCCGACTCGGCTGAACCTGGGCGAGTTGGTCAGGATGTGATCGATGTGGTGGTCGAAGTCGGCCTCGTAGCCCACCTTCTTGTCGAGCAGCGGCCCGTTGAGGCAGCAACTGTCGTTGGCGCTGCTTGTGATTGACCGCATGCCGTTGTCGATCAGCGACAGATAGGCGCAACGATCCCAGCCTTCACCTCTCGAGGCACCCCACTGATCGATCTGGCCCTGCGTCGGGACTCCATTCACCGTGTCGTCATCGGAGTTGAAATCGCCTACAGCCAGCACCGGCAGAGCGGTCTGCGAGATGACCCGCTCATACAGTTCCTGAGCCTGGAGGCACTT
This sequence comes from Solirubrobacterales bacterium, assembly GCA_032119755.1. GTDB lineage: Bacteria > Actinomycetota > Thermoleophilia > Solirubrobacterales > 70-9 > CAIUSP01. The sequence goes on from JAUMFR010000146.1 coordinate 18,577, forward strand.
GGCGTCCTCGGGCATTCCGAACGCCTCGAGGTGGGTGTTGACGAAGCGGAAAG
>JAUMFR010000147.1:0-1798 GCA_032119755.1 Solirubrobacterales bacterium
CACCTCCCCACGTCCCTCGACGTTTGCCGGTCGTGATTCCAGCCTCACGACGTGCTCCTGAGAGAGACGCAGCTCTGCCGCATCCTCGATGGTCACTATGCGCTCCGACGAATCGATGTGGGCCGAGAGGGCGTTCAGCAGTGTCGTCTTGCCGGCACCGGTGCCCCCGCTGATCAAAATGTTCTCCCGCCGCTCGACCGCACTGATGAGGACTTCGAACATGTCCTCGCTCAGAGTCCCCCTCTCGACCAGGTCTCTCAGCGAAGGTCGCTCCGCTCCGAAACGGCGTATCGACAGGCAGGCTCCATCGATCGCGAGCGGCGGTACGGTCACGTTGACTCGGGAACCGTCCATCAACCTTGCATCGGCCATTGGCGAGAGTTCATCGACCCTCCTGCCTAGCGGCGCAAGTAGCCGCTCGATCGCGTCGTCGAGTGACTGAGCATCTCTGAATCGCACATCGGTGCGCTCCAATTTGCCACGGCGCTCCGTCCATACGCGATCGTGGCCAACCACGAGGACCTCGTCCACCGATGGGTCGGCCAACAACTCTTCGAGGGGACCGAGTCCAAGCGCCTCGCGTTCGATCAGTTCCCTGAGTTCATCCCGCGCCTCGTTCGAGAGCAACGCCGCGTCACGTTCGACGATCTCGGCGATCGAGTCCTCGACCGAGCCGAGGACCTTTCCGGCGAGCGCCGCGGACCGAGACTGGTCCACGAGTCGTTCTCGCAGGGTTGCGGCGAGTACCTCGAGCCATGATCCGCGGACGGTGGAATCCACCATGCGCTGAGGCAGGAACCGACGGGCTTCTCCCCCGCAGTCCAGAGAAATTAAAGGGGGATCCAACTCGCCGTTGCCGTCCCGGCCTGAGAACCCGTCTTTGGACAGGTGGGCGTCTACCGGATGAGCCCAGCGCAACTGGAAACCCCGGAAATCGACACCCTGGCCGATTGTGTTGGGTCAACATTGGGGACGGCTGTCGAACGAGTTCGAACCCCGCTTCTCAGCCTACCACCGCCACAGAGATACGAGACCGGTTATCCCTGATCGTCCAGAACGCGCCACGAGGAGACCGAGCCGCCCCTAAGGCCAACCGCTATCTCGACCTCGGTCGTGTCGGCCACCTCACCCGACTCCCGCCATACGTACTCGAGCGCGGCCAAGACCTTCACGCCGCTCTCGGTCAGATCGAGATCGATCAGGCGATACCGACGGTCGAGATGGTCGAACCGTTTCGAGACCCACTCCGCAGCGGCATCCGGGCCGACGAGATCCCCTCGCGCGGTGTGAATCGTGATCGATTCGTCCGACAAGGAACGCAAAGACTCGGCATCGGCGCGGCTGACCGACTCGAGCAACTGCTCGACCAACATCCTCGTCTTCAGATCAGTCGGTTCGCCCACGGCCACGCAGACGTTCGACCAAGCGCTTCGGCGCGTTGCCGAGGCTCGACTCCGGAAACAGACTGGCGACCAGGAATATCGAACCCACGACGATCAGCAACGCTGGCCACACTCCAAAGGCGTCGGGGCGCCTTTCCCCGGAGTGGACATCTAGTCCGACAACGTAGAAGAAGAGGATCAGGCCGACAGCGCCCGCCCAGGTAAGACCCCGTGAGCCGATGCCCGCTCCTCCCACCACCGCAACGATGCCGACCAGCAGCAGGGCGAGTTCCCAGACGATTCCGGAACCCGCGCTGTCCACACCTGCAATCGTCGGGATCAGACCAAGGGCCGAGGTGATTCCGTAGCCACAGGCGAACACGGCCACAGCGGTCGCTGCGGTGAATGCCTCCGCC
>JAUMFR010000148.1:0-1987 GCA_032119755.1 Solirubrobacterales bacterium
GAACGCCGCCGTACCCCAGCCTGCCGGCTGGGGCGACTGAGCCGGACCCCATGCCGAGAGACATCATGGAGCCGACCCGGAGGCTTGCCGATCTGCGTCGAGCCGGACTCTTGAGGAGGCTGCGCAGCGTCTCGACCTCCCAGGGACCGAGGGTGATGCTGGACGGCGAGGCCGTCCTGGCTCTCTGCTCGAACAACTACCTAGGCTTGGCCGACCACCCGAAGGTCCGGAGGGCGGCCGCCAAGGCGGCTTCCGGTCAGGGGGCCGGGTCGGGGGCATCCCGGCTGATCTCGGGCAATATGGATTGTCATCTGGAGTTGGAGTCAGAGCTCGCGGAGTTCTCACTTGTCGAGGCATCTTTGCTGTTCGGTTCCGGCTATCTGGCAAACACCGGAACGATCGCCGCGGTCGCGGAAATCGCACCAGGCGGGGTCATCTTCTCCGACGAGCTGAACCACGCGAGCATCATCGACGGTTGCAGGCTCGCCAATGCGGAGACCTTCGTCTACAGGCACGCAGACCTCGATCATCTCTCGTGGGGCCTGCAGAAGGCGGGGAGCCGCGCGAGGTTGATCGTCACCGACGGCCTCTTCTCGATGGACGGGAACTTGGCACCACTACGGGGAATCGTCGACCTCGCTGAGCGCCACGGCGTACTCACCATGGTCGACGAGGCCCATGCGACCGGCTGCTTCGGCCCCGAGGGTCGGGGGGCGGTAGTCGAGTCCGGCATGGCCGGGCGGGTAGACCTCGTGGTCGGAACGCTCGGGAAGGCCTTCGGGAGCTACGGGGCCTTCATCGGCTGCTCGAATGAGATGCGTCAGCTGCTGATCAATCAGGCGAGGACCTTCGTGTTCTCGACCGCACCGCCACCGTCTGCGATCGCCGCTGCCTCGAAAGCGCTCGATCTCGTCCGCTCGAAGCCGGGTCGCCTCGATCGCCTGCAGCGCAACGCGGAACTGCTCCGTGACTCACTCCGCGGGCTCGGCATTCCCACGGGCAACTCGACCACGCACATCATCCCGGTCACGGTGGGAGACCCCTCGATTGCCACGGCCCTCAGCGACCGCCTGCTGGCGGATGGGATCTACGCGCAGGCGATCCGTCCTCCGACCGTTCCCGACGGAACTTCCCGACTGCGGATGAGCGTGATGTCCGAACACAAGCGCTCAGACCTGCGCGATGCAGCCAGGGCGGTCGCTCGGGCAGCCGAAGATCTCGGAATCACCTTCGACGAACAGACCCAGCAGCTTCCGGGACTCGACCGAGCGCCGCTCACCCGAGCCGCCTGAGAGCCCGGAACCTGTTCAATAGCGGAGATGACCAATCTCCCCATCCAGATCAAGCCCGGGCTTTGGCGCTGGGAGTGTGCACACCCGGATTGGGTCGCAGGCGCCGAACCAGATAGCCCGGGGGACTTCCCCGAGATGGTCGGATCGGTCGCCTGCGCTACAGACGAAGGCCTGCTATTGATCGATCCGCTGATTACCGGTGATTGCGACCACCTCTGGAAGTGGATCGCAGATGAATCGGCCAAAGTTGGGGGAGTGACCTCGGCCCTGACCACGATCCAGTGGCACACCCGCAGTGGCGCGGACGCGATGGAGCGATTCGGCTGCGACGACCACATCCCCCCAGGGGTTCTGCCGATCCCGATCGAGGGCGCAGACGAAACGATGTTCTGGCTTGATGCTCACGGCGCACTCGTACCGGGAGACCGTCTGATCGGCGACGGCAACGGCGGACTCAAGGTTTGCCCGCCGAGTTGGGTCGAGGAATCGATGCCCGGTGGCCTTGCCCCCGGAGTGCTAGAAGAACGGCTCGCTCCCCTTCTCGACCTGCCAGTCGAGACGGTTCTCGTTTCTCACGGCGAGCCCGTGCTGGTCGATGCGGCGAACGCACTTGCCCAGGCGATCGACGGAGCCGACAGTTGAGCGGCGTATTCGTCACCGGCACCGGTACCGAGGTCGGAAAGACCGTGGTTTCG
>JAUMFR010000149.1:0-363 GCA_032119755.1 Solirubrobacterales bacterium
GAGCTTTCGCGCCGGGCGTCGTTTCGCTGTGTAGCGTTCGACGCCTGATGACTCTCGACGAACTGAAGCGCGCGGTGGACGATGGGACGGTCGACACCGTCCTGCTGGCCTTTGCGGACATGGAAGGCAGGCTGCAGGGCAAGAGGCTCACGGCCCGCCACTTCCTCTCAGACGTCGCCGATCACGGGTCTGAGGGCTGCAATTACCTGTTGGCCGTCGACGTCGACATGGAGACCGTCGGTGGTTATGCGATGGCGTCTTGGGAGCGTGGGTACGGAGATTTCGAGATGAAGCCGGACCTCGGCACCTTGCGGCCGGTTCCCTGGCACGAAGGCACGGTGATGTTGATGGCCGACCTCACCT
>JAUMFR010000149.1:374-7077 GCA_032119755.1 Solirubrobacterales bacterium
CAAGGCAGATTCTTCGCAGACAGACAGACCGTCTGGCCGAGCGTGGCCTGACTGCCAACTGCAGCACCGAGCTCGAGTTCATCGTCTTCAAAGACACCTACGAGGAGGCCTGGCGCAAGGGGTTCAGGGACCTCGAGCCGGCCAATCTCTACAACATCGACTACTCGCTGCTCGGGAGCGCCCGTGTGGAGCCTCTCATCCGACGGATCAGGAACGAGATGATGGCGGCCGGGATGGAAGTGGAGAACTCGAAGGGTGAGTGCAATCTCGGCCAGCACGAGATCAACTTCCACTACGGCGACGCCCTGCGGATCGCTGACGAGCATGTGCTCTACAAGACGGGCGCCAAGGAGATCGCAGCGCAGGAGGACCACTCGATCACATTCATGGCGAAGTTCAACGAGCGCGAGGGAAGCTCATGCCACATCCACTTCTCGCTGGCCGGTGGGAAGGGGGCCAACGCCTTCGCCACCGATCAGGCGATGTTCGACCATTTCGTGGCTGGCCAGCTGGCCGCGCTGCGTGAGATGACCCTCATCTACGCACCGCACATCAACTCGTACAAGCGGTTCGTCGAGGGCACCTTTGCGCCGACCGCAGTCGCATGGGGCCGTGACAACCGGACCTGTTCCATGCGCGTAGTGGGTCACGGGGAGGGGCTCAGGGTCGAGAATCGTCTTCCAGGTGCGGATGTGAACCCGTACCTCGCGCTGTCGGCCATGATTGCCGCAGGGCTCAAGGGGATCGAAGATGAAATGCCCCTCGAAGAGGCCTTGGAGGGAAACGCGTACGCATCGGACAAGCCGACGGTGCCGACCAATATCTACGAAGCCCGGGACCTGTTCGCAGCCAGCCCACTCGCCTTGGAGGCCTTCGGGCAGGACGTCGTCGATCACTACGTCAATCGTGCTCAGGTCGAGATCGACGCCTTCGAGGGCGCAGTAACCGACTGGGAGCGATACCGCGGTTTCGAACGCCTGTGATCCGACCGGCGGTCGGGATCTGTGCAGCGGTCGAGCGGGTCCGCTGGGCATTCTGGGAGGAGACGGTCACGATGGCTCCCCGCTCCTACTCGTTGGCTGTCCAGCGCGCAGGCGCAGATGCTCTCCTGCTCCCGCCAGATGAGTACGCCGTCGCGGAGCCGGACTCACTTCTCGGTCGGTTGGATGGCCTCCTCCTCGCAGGAGGCTCGGATGTAGATCCGCCAAGCTACGGGGCCGAGAAGGAGGCCAACACGGGGACTACCTGGCCCGAGCGGGACGCTTTCGAGCTTGCGATGGCCGGTCGGGCGATCGAGCGGGGGATCCCTGTGCTCGGGATCTGCAGGGGTATGCAGATGCTGAACGTCGTCAAGGGCGGGACTCTCGACCAGCACATCCCCGACGCTCTCGGGAGCGAGATCCACATGGAGACACCTGGAACTTACGGAGATCATCGGGTCGAAATCGAACCAGACACCTTCGCTGCCACTGCCACCGGCGGGACCTCGTTGGGGGTCAAATCCCACCATCACCAGGGCATCGATCGCATCGGCGCCGGCCTGAGGGTCTCGGGTCACTCGACCGACGACGATGTGATCGAGGCCATCGAGCCCAACACCCCGGATGCAAGCTGGTGTCTCGGGGTCCTCTGGCACCCGGAGGAGGACCCAGCCGACTCGGTCATACCCGCCCTGGTCGAGAGGGCAAAAACCTTCGCCGCGGATAGGATTGCCCCATGATCTCCGTCATCGAGCCCGCCACCGGAGAGGAGATGGCACGGGTAGACCGTGCCGGTGCGGAAGACGTCGACAACGCCGTAGCCGCTGCCAAGGCCGCTTTTCCTGCTTGGCGGGCCGTCGCCCCGGCTGAACGAGCCGAGATCATGCACGCGATGGCAGATGCGCTCTCGAATAGAGCTTCCGATCTGTCCGAGACGGAGGCCCGAAACGCGGGCAAGCCGATCAGTGACGCGGAAGGGGAGATCGGGATGGTGGTCGAGTGTTTCCGCTATTACGCCGGAGCGCCCGAACGGCTGCTCGGCAAGACCATCCCAGTGGCAGGGGGAGTCGATATGACTTTTCGAGAGCCGCTCGGGGTAGTGGGGCTGATCGTCCCATGGAACTTCCCACTCGTCATCGCCTCCTGGAAGGTTGCCCCAGCCCTCGCAGCGGGAAACACGATCGTCCTGAAGCCCGCCGAGCTGACGCCGTTGACCGCCCTCGAGATGGAGAAGATCCTCCTCGAAGCCGGTCTGCCCGAAGGAGTCTTCAATGTCGTGGCAGGACCCGGAAGCGTATGCGGCCAGCGCTTGGTGGAGCATCCGGATGTAGCAAAGGTCGCCTTCACCGGGTCCACCGAGATCGGGCGAGGTATCGCAGAGGCTGCGGCCTCGACCATCAAGAGGGTGACCCTGGAGTTGGGTGGGAAATCAGCCAATCTCGTGTTTGCAGACGCCGATGTCAGCGCCGCGGCAGCAGCGGCTCCGTTCGCGGTCTTCGCAAATGCGGGGCAGGATTGCTGTGCACGGTCGCGCATCCTGGTCGAGGCTTCGGTGATGGACGACTTCCTCTCCGAGCTCGAGAAAACCGTCCGTGGAATGGTCGTGGGGGATCCGTTGGATCGGGCCACCCAGATGGGGCCGCTGATCTCCAGCGATCATCGCGAGAGCGTGGCGGGCTTCATCGAGGATGAGTCCAAGATCGCCTTCCAGGGTGATTGCCCAGAGGGTCCTGGCTTCTGGTTTCCGCCGACGGTGTTGGCTCCGATGAGCAACGACGATATGGCGTCCCGTGACGAGATCTTCGGTCCGGTGGTCTGCGTGATCCCATTCGGCGACGAGGAAGAGGCGGTGCGGTTGGCCAACGACACCGTCTACGGCCTCTCGGGATCGATCTGGACTACCAACGGTGCCAAGGCGCTCCGCGTTGCGCGCGGGATCGATACCGGCGTGCTCTCGATCAACTCGAACAGTTCCGTGCGCGTTTCGACTCCGTTCGGCGGCTTCAAGCAATCCGGCGTGGGCAGGGAGCTCGGACCAGACGCACTCGAGCACTACACGGAAGTCAAGAACGTCTTCTATTCGACGGAGGAGGGGTAGATGCCTGGAAGGCTCGATGGAAAGGTTTGTGTCATCACTGGAGCCAGCAGTGGGATTGGTGCGGAGACCGCTGCGCTGTTCGAGCAGGAGGGCGCGCGGGTGGTCGGGGTGGACCTCGAGGCGGGTGCACCAGGAGAGCTCTCCTTGCAGGCAGATGTATCCGACGAGGAGCAGGTCCAGGCCATGTACGAGGAGGCAGCGGCAAAGCTCGGAGGGATCGACGTACTGTTCAACAACGCCGGCATCAATCCAACCGACGACAAGTCGGTGATCGACACCGATCTCGAGGCTTGGGAGCGGGTTCAGACGGTGAACCTCAGGAGCGTGTTCCTCTGCTGCAAGTACGGGATTCCTCATCTCCTGGAGCGTGGTGGTGGTTCGGTGATCAACACGGCCTCGTTCGTCGCGGTGATGGGCGCGGCGGTCTCGCAGGGCTCCTACACCGCCTCGAAGGGCGGTGTCCTTGCTCTATCACGAGAGCTCGGGGTCGAATTCGCCCGCAAAGGGGTCAGGGTGAACGCCCTATGCCCGGGACCAGTCAACACTCCGCTGTTGCAGGAGCTGTTCGCCAAGGACCCGGAGAAGGCGGAGAGGCGTCTGGTCCACGTTCCGATGGGTCGCTTCGGTGAGGCCCGTGAGATCGCCCAGGGGGTGCTCTTCCTGGCCAGCGACGACAGTTCCTTCGTGACCGCCTCCACCTTCCTCGTGGATGGTGGCCTGTCGGCTGCCTACATCACGCCCGAGTAGCTGCGAAGGCGAAGAACCTCTCGGCCAAACCGCGCCCGAGATCGTTCCACTCCGAGATCTTCCGCTCGGTCTCGACTGCGATTTCATCTGGGTTTCGGTCACTGGCAAGAGCGTCGGGATCCTTGTCCCAGGACCGAAGCCAGGACTGGACGTCCTCCAAGAGCACCTCTGCGTGGAACTGGATCGCCCAGGCGGAATCGCCGATTCTCCACGCTTGAGGTGATGCAGGGTTGGTGGCCAAGACGATGGCCCCATCAGGGGGCAGACAGCCGTAGCTGTGCCACTCGAATCCTTCGAACGACGACCCCATCGGCCCGAGCAGCGGGTCCTCGAGGCCAGCCTCGGTCAGTTCGATCTCCGTCCAACCGACCTCGAGCGTCTCGAGCTTCCGGATCCCACCTCCGGCGGCTTGGGTACAGAGCTCGGCTCCCAGGCAAACGCTGAGGATCGGGGTCCCGGCGGCGAGCGCGTCCCCGAGCAACTCGCGGTCATCCGTCAGTTGCTCCGGCTCACCGCTGTCAGGTCCGGTCGGATGCATGGACCCGCCGAGACAGACGATCGCGGCGTAGGAGTCGAGACTGCTGGGAGGGGCCCCGGTCTCCCAGCGCTTCCAGACCTCCAACTCCACGCCTGTCGCGACCGCGGCATCGCTGAAGACACCGGGCCCACCGTCCTCCTCATATGCGATCGCTACCGCCCTCACGCCCTGAAGTCTGCCAAGAGCACCCTCGCTGAGGAGTGTCACCCCTCATAATCATCTCCGATGTCGTATCTGATCATCGCCACCTGTTTCGGACTCGCGACGGGCATCGTCGGAAAGATCAAGGGGAGCTCCTTCATCCTCTGGTTCCTGATCGGGGCCGTTCTGCCCTTCCTCGGTCTGTTGGCGGCGATCTTCTCCAGAACGGATCGCGACGAGCCAGAGAGGCAGTGCCCGCGCTGCCACAAGACCCTCAAGCTCTACGTCCAGGTTTGTCCCAGGTGTGGTGAGGATCTGTATCTGCCCGATCCCGAGGAGATCCGCCGCCCCCGGATCCCGGGACCAAACGGCTAGCGGAGCCAGGTCCTGACGATCGCGTTGGTGAAGCCGATCCCGTAGCGAACGACGGCCGGCTTCTTCGAATGGCCGCTGAGCCGTTTGACGACTGAGATCGGCACCTCCTTTGCCGGTATGCCGCGCTTGATCGCCTCGATCATGAACTCCGAGGTGTGGAACTGTTCTTGGCGCAAGACGAGCTTCGGGAGGACCTCGACCTTGACGGCCCGGTAGCCATTGGAACAGTCCGAGACCTCGGTCCGGGTAATGAAGGAAACGAGCTTGTTGAAGAAGACGATTCCGAGTTCCCGGGCTTTCGCGTTCGGCTCTGCCTCTCCCAGCACGCGGGAGCCGTGAGCAAGATCCACCTCACCCGAGACGATCGGGGCAACCAGCCTTTCCATCTGGGATGGAAGGTGTTGCCCATCGGCATCGAGGGTGACCACGATGCTCGCTCCGGATTCGGACATCAGCCGGTAGCCGGTCCTGAGCGCTGCGCCCCCACCTCGATTGATCACGTGGCGAGCGACCACCGCGCCAGCCTCTGCTGCAGCGTCTGCAGTTCCGTCGCGTGACCCGTCGTCGACTACGAGTATCGCGGTCTCCATTCCACATACAGTGTCGGGGACCTGACCGATCACGAGGCCGACGTTGTCGGCCTCGTTGTAAGCCGGGATCAGCACGGCGACCTTTCCGGCGAACAGTTTGGGTAGTCCGGCTGAACGGAACTCTTCCCAGGCGATGCCCTCGAGCATCGCGGACACCTCCGTGTTGAGTCTCCCGGTGACGTTGAGCGAGCGTAGGACGAGCAGGAAGAGCACCGCGATCGCGAAGACGGCCAGACCGAGGATGCGACCCCCGTTGCCACTGCGGAAGGCGAATGCCTCGAGGATCGAGTCGAGCAATTGTGTGCCCGAGACGATCGCGAGCAGCAGCCCCGCGAGGATCGAGAGGATCGAGGCTCCATTCGATATCGCTCCGCGACGCAGGATCGGGATCAAGATCAGCGCCGCGGCTGCGACGAGGCCGACTAGGCGAAGCGCGGTCAGCTCAGGGGGAAATAGAGCGGCTGTCGAGGGGAGAAGTTCCAAGCCGGAGCAAGATACCCGGACCCGCCGCGGCAATACGGGCGATTCCACGCAATACGCACCGACCCACCCGGCAGACGACCAGCCGCGCTGCTACGCTGCCGCGACGATGAAGGTCTTAATCCTCGGTGGAGACGGCTACCTCGGCTGGCCCACAGCAATGAGATTCTCCGAGAAGGGTCATGAGGTCTCGGTCCTCGATAACTTCTCGCGCCGCCGCTGGCACGAGGAGCGTGGCTCAGACTCACTGACTCCGATTCACCCCCTCGATGAACGGCTCGAAGCGTGGCACGAATTGACCGGCAAGCGGATCAGGAGCTTCGTCGGTGCGATGGAAGACGCCGACTTCCTCGACGAGGTCGTCATGGAGACCCGTCCCGAGGTGATCATCCACTACGGGCAGCAGTCCTCTGCTCCCTATTCGATGATCAGCCGCGACACTGCCGTCGAGACCCAGTACGCGAACGTGATCGGGACCCTCAACCTCCTCTTCGCGATGCGCGACCACGTGCCGGATGCCCATTTGGTCAAGCTCGGAACGATGGGGGAATATGGGCAGCCGAACATCGATATCGAGGAGGGCTACATCGAGATCGAGCACAACGGCAGGAAGGACACCTTGCCCTTCCCCAAGCTGCCGGGCTCTCTCTATCACCTCTCGAAGGTCCACGACTCACACAACATCCACTTTGCCTGCCGGATCTGGGGCCTGCGGAGCACCGACCTCAACCAGGGAGTCGTCTACGGGATCGAA
>JAUMFR010000150.1:0-2013 GCA_032119755.1 Solirubrobacterales bacterium
ATCTGTTGGGGGTTGGCGGATGAACGGGCGGAAGCGAGTCCAGTCGCTGGCTGCAAGCCCGGTCATGGTCGGCGCGGTGACAGTGCTGGTCGCAACCGTCGCCGTGTTCCTGGCCTATCAGGCCAATACTGGCTTGCCCTTCGTACCGACCTATCGAGTCTCTGTGTTGGTGCCGAACGCGGCCACCGTCGTGCCCAACAACGAGGTCCGGATCGGCGGTGTGCAGGTGGGAACAGTCGAGGGGGTCGAGGCGGTTCAGAACGGTTCCTCGACCGGCTCCACCTCTACGGAGACCGACGAGGAAGTCACCTACGCCACGGGCGAGGCGGGGACCTATAGCGCACGGCTCGACCTCAAACTCAATCGCTCAGTGGCACCGTTGCCGGTCGATTCGACCGTTCTGATCCGCGCCAAGTCGGCACTCGGGCTGAAGTACGTCGAGGTGACCCCGGGAGAGTCCCAGGAGGGCTATCCGGAGGGGGCGACCATCCCGCTCTCTCAGGCCCGTCCAGAGCCGGTGGACATCGATCAGGTGTTCAACACCTTCGATGAACCGACTCGAGAGGCGATCCAGGTCCAGCTGAAAAACTTCGGCGACGGCCTCGCTGGGCGCGGGGGAGACATCAACGCGGCGATCGGCAACCTCGTCCCGCTGACCGAGTCGTTGCCGAGGGCGATGGGCAACCTCGCTTCGACCGATACCCGGCTGGACCGTTTCGTACGCGCAATAGCCGCAGCCTCTGCCGAAGCCGGACCCGTGGGAGAGCAGCAGGCCCAGGCCTTCGTCGGATTGGACAAGACCTTCCAGGCGCTGGCCGATGTCTCGCGTCCCTACATCCAGGAGTCGATCAGCGAGGGCCCCGCGACAGAAGACGTGACGATCGAGACCATGCCGAGGATCCGTCCCTTCCTCACCGACACCGCGAGGCTCTTTGCCAACCTCCGACCCGGAATGGCAGCGCTGCGCAGGGCAGGCCCATCGATCTCCCAGGCGATCGTGAAGGGCATCCCGGCCCTCCAGGGAGCCCCGGCGTTCAATGCTCTGTTGCCCGGGCTGAGCGCAGAGGTGCTGAACCTCTCGAACGACGCGACAGCGCGAGCCGGACTCGACTCACTGATCGGAGCGAGCGACTACCTGGAGTCGCTGGTGACCTTCGTCGGGCCTGCGCAGAGCACCTGCAACTACGCGACGCTCCTGTTTCGAAATCTCATGGAGATTGGATCAACTGGTGATTCAAGCGGATCACTAGCGCGAATCATTTCGTTCAGCGTGCCGAACAGGGGCGCCGGGGCCAACAACCTTGGTACCCCTTCGTCTGCTCCCGCTAATGGACCTGACACCAATTACCTTCATTACAACCCATATCCGAACACCGCCGCACCCGGGCAGTCTCCACGGGAGTGCGAGGCGGGCACTGCGCCCTAGCTGATCGATGAAAAGGTCCTTGGTCACGCCCCTGGGGATCAGGGCGTGCTAACCGAAGATCAACTTCCATGGCAAAAGTGAACATCAGGCGATGAGCGAACAGACCAACAAGCCACGCGACTACGACGAGCGGATATACCGCAAGGGGAACCCTCCGCATCGCTCCCGAATCGCGATCATCGCGATCATCGCCTTGGTCGTGGGGACCTACTTCGCCTGGACCAAGGAGCTGCCGTTCGGCAACCCCTACACGCTGAAGGCCGTCTTCGCGAATGCGGTCAAGATCCGGACCGACTCTCCGGTGCGAGTTGCCGGAGTGAACGTAGGCAAGGTGCTCACGGCGGAGCGTGTCGATGGCGTCTCCCAGGTCACCTTCACGGTGGATCAGGCTGGCCAGCCCATCCACGCCTACGCGCAGATCCGCCCGCGCATCTTCCTCGAAGGTAACTTCTTCATCGATCTCCGACCGGGGAGTCCGGGCACTCCTGAGTTGGCGAGCGGTGACACGATTCCGATCACCCAAACTGCGACGTCGGTCCAGATCGACGAGGTGCTCACCGCGCTCCAGTCAGACGATCGCCAAAACC
>JAUMFR010000151.1:0-2042 GCA_032119755.1 Solirubrobacterales bacterium
CTGGCCGAGATCGCCCTGCTCGAAGATCCTGAAGCGTTCGACGATGCCGTCGATACGGTCGGAACCTGGTCCCGTGAGGACCGTCGTGCGGGCAGCAAGGCCCTGCTCGAGGCGCTCGCCGAGCGTCGTATAGGAAGGCGTGATCAGGCCCAAGCCTGGATCTGGCGACTCGCCTCCTACACCAGGGAACTCCACGAGGAGTACGCGGTCCAACGTTGGCCGGAGACGAAGCGTTTGCTCGGGTTGCTGGTCAACTCATCCGGCCGCGCTCACGGCCGAAACGCCCGCCGTCTGGTTCAAGCCTCCCGCAATCAGGATCGTCGACTGGCGACCGCCCTCCTTGCTGCTGCCGTGGCACACACACCGGAGGGAGAGGAGGTCCTGCGAGGCGCTCGGATGAGAGCCGCCCGTAAGCCCTCGGCTACCGCCAGAGAGCTTCTCAGGAACTTCCCCAAGAGCGGATCCCGTCGGCGCAAGCGTCGCCGCCGTGGTGCACGCAAGCCGGCCGATGGAGCCACAGCCGAGGCGAGGGGCGCAAATGCACCGAAGGAAGAGAAGAAGCAGGAGAAGAAGAAGACCGAAGATCCTCCCTCGACTGACTCCGGCGAGGAGTAGGCCCGCTACCCACCTCTGAGGTTTGCCCCGAGAGAGACCTCTCCGGCACCGAGTGCGATCGTCTCGTTGCCAGTCTCGACCAGCAGATGTCCCAGATCGTCGATTCCCCGAGCGGTACCCGAGCCTCCGTCCCACTCCAGGTCCCTCCCGACGAGCAGATCCCTTCGTCTGAACTCCTCGAGGATCTTGGAGTCCGAGGCAGCGAGCCAGGATTCGAGAGCCCGATTCAGCCGTTCCAGCGCCAGATCGTGATCGACGTCCCGACCGAGCCAAGTCACCCGCCCCTCGAGATCATCAGGGATCCGGACATCGGACAGGTCCAGATTGAGTCCGACCCCGATCACCGCCCAGCTGTCTGCCGGGTCGGCATCCGGCCTCCCCTCGATCAGCACGCCGGCGAGCTTGCACTCATCCACCCAGACATCGTTCGGCCATTTGATCTTGCACGCACGGTCTCCCAACTCCTCTGCTGCATCGCACACAGCGAGTGGCACCAGCAGCGGCAGCAGAGGTCGATCGCCGAGAGGTCTCAGCAGCGCCGAGTAGAGGAGGGAGGAGCCCGGACCCGCGAACCAACTACGCCCCCGGCGCCCGCGTCCAGCCACTTGGCTACCCGCCGTCACCACCAGGCCGCCAGGTGCTCCGGTTTCCGCGAGGAACTTGGCGCGTTCGTTGGTCGAGTCCGTCGTCTCGAAGTGACGATGCGGAGACCCGAAGCGAATGGTGGTCGGTTCCTGCACCCGGATCAAGCGGGGGTGAGATCCACCTGGCAGCGGGGCGCGAGATCGAGCAGAGCGGCAGCATTACCGCCGTTCGCCGCGATCGCGATCGAACCCGACGAGTCCTCGAAGAGCAGCAGGTCGCCCGGTTCGGCATCTTCGAAGGTGGTTGCCCAGATCGCTTCGAATGACCCGTCGGGGGCCGCTATCCGGATCCGCGAACCAGTCTCGAGGCCCCAATCAGCGATCTGGCTGGCATCGAGATCGAGCGACGCATTCCCGAAGTGGTCCACGTAGAGGCAGTGGGCGGTTACCTGACCATCTGCGATGACGGCAACGGGAATATCGACCCTGATCAACTCGCCGGGGTCGAGGGGAGCCCCCGCCTCTTCCAGTCGTGCTCCCATCGCGAGGTGGGCTGCCACCGGGGCGAAGACGTCCCGTCCGTGGAACGTCGCCGATACGGGCTCGAGCCTGAAGGCGGAGGAATCTAGGTCTACCGCCTCGACAGGGCCCCCGAAACGTTCGAAGGCGAGGGTGAACAGTCCGTTGTCCGGTCCGACCAGGATCCGGTTCTGATCTTCGACCCTGACCGCGACGCATCGGCGTGCGGTTCCGACTCCGGGATCGACCACCGCGAGATGGATCCCCGGAGAACAGAAGGGCAGGGCGTTCGCGAGGGCCACCGCACCGTGGAGGACATCCTGT
>JAUMFR010000151.1:2052-5457 GCA_032119755.1 Solirubrobacterales bacterium
CGGATCGGCCACTGGTCGAATTTAGCTCCTGAGCTCCGTTGCATCCGCGACCAGAGCCTCGATCAGGCCGTCGATGTCGTGACGCGTGGCCTCGACATCTACCTCCAAGCCCGCCTCGCGAGCGGTCTCCGAGGTCACCGGGCCGATCGAGACCACTCGCGGAGAGCCAGGCAGAGATCCTCCTGGCAAGGCTGCGAGCAGGTTCTTCACGGTGGAGGAGGAGGTGAAGGTCACATAGTCGGCGTCGCCAGCAGCAGCGATCGTCCCGTCATCGAGCTCCTCGGCGACGGTTCGGTAGAGAGCCACCACGTCGACCTCCGCGTTGCGCTCTTTCAACGCATCGGGCAACACATCGCGCGCTTCGGCGGCGCGCGCCACGAGGACGCGTTTGCCTTCTACCTCGGCCTGATCGAGCGCCACAACGAGCTCCTCGGCAACGAACTTCTCCGGCACCACATCCGGGATCACCCCGTGGGATCGGAGCGCGTCGGCCGTGCCTGGACCGATCGCCGCAACGGTTGCGCCGGCGAGAGACCGTGCGTCCTTGCCCGCGGCCGCGAGAGCCTCGAAGAGCAGGTTCGCGCCGTTCGGGCTGGTCAGACAGATCAGCGAGTAGGTGCCTATCTCCTGCACAGCGGTGGCGACTTCGTCGGTGTCGAGGGTCGGCTCTATCCGGATCGCCGGTAGCTGTAGGGGCTCGGCTCCGAGTTCAGCCAGATGATCCGCGAGACCACTCGCCTGCGGTCTGGCCCGCGTCACCACTACGCGCAGTCCGTTCAGGGGTCGGTTCTGGAGCCAGCCGATGCGCTCGGCGAGTTTGCTGACGTGACCGACGACGGTGATCGCGGGCGGCTTGATCCCGGCTGCGGCAACCTCCTCGGCGAGGCGTGAAAGTGGCGCCACCACCGATCGCTGTCCCGGAAGTGTTCCGCGTTCGATCACAGCACTCGGCTCATCGGGGTCACGCCCGCAGTCGATGAGTTCCTGCGCAATCTCTCCGAGACGACCAACCCCCATGTAGAAGACGAGCGTGCCTGGAAAGGAGGCCAAGCCTGCGTACTCGAGCGGGGTCGAGGTGGTCCTGCCCGCACCCTCCTTGGTCGGGTCCTCGTGACCGGTCACGAACGCCACAGCCGAGGCCTCATCGCGGTGGGTGACCGGTATGCCGGCGTAGGCGCTGGCTGCGATTCCCGCGGTGACCCCGGGCACGACCTCGAAGGGCAGCCCTGCCTCGATCAGTGATTCCGCTTCTTCTCCGCCCCTCCCGAAGACGAAGGGATCCCCGCCCTTCAGCCGGACGACGCTCTTTCCCGCCTTGGTCCGCTCGACCATCAGTTCCTCTATCTCGCGTTGTGGCAGCGCATGTCGATCGGGGAGCTTCCCCACATAAACCAGTTCACAGTCCGAGCGCGCCAGCGAGGTGGCTTGATCCGGAATCAGACGGTCGTAGAAGATCACATCGGCGGAGCCGATCAGCTCGATCGCCCGTGCGGTCAGCAGTCCGGGATCACCCGGGCCAGCACCGACCAGATAGGCAACTCCCGGACGGGCGCTCATGAGCCCTCCCCGGCAACCATCGCGGCCGAGCGCTCGAGGATCTCACCGGCACCCGCAGACAGCAGACGTTCGGCCACTCTCTCTCCAAGTGCGACCGGGTCGCTGGAATCGCCCTCCACCGAATCCGAAATCCAGTCGGAGCCGTCGGGCAGCCCACACCAGGCGCGAGCCTCGATCAGATCCCCTTCGCAGATGGCGAGAATCCCGACCGATGAGTCACAGCTGGCGCCCAGCCGGCGTGCAGCGGTGCGCTCGCATCTCAGCTCGAGGTGCGAGGTCCGGTCGTCCACGGTTGCCGCCCGTTCCCCCGCGGGGTCGTCAGCTCTGGACTGGAATGCCACCGTTCCCTGCCCGGGTGAAGGAGTGAAGGTGTGTGGATCGAGGGAAAAGGAGATCTCGTCGCTTCGGCCAAGTCGCTTGAGACCGGCGCTGGCGAGGATCAGCGCATCGACCTCGCCGGCGGCGAGCTTGTCGAGTCGGGTGTCGACGTTGCCCCGAACTTCCACCGGCACCAGATCGGGTCGCCGTGCCAACAACTGCGCCCGCCGACGCAGGCTCGAGGTTCCGACTCTGGATCCCTTAGGGAGTTCATCGAGAGTCTTCGCGTCTGCGCGGGTGACGATCGCATCGGTGGGATCCTCGCGTGGCCCGGTCGCGATGATCTCGAGGCCAGCTGGATCCTCCCCGGGCAGGTCCTTGGCCGAGTGAACTGCGAGGTCGATGCTCTCCTCCCGGAGTGCGGTCTCCAGCCCGTCGACGAATCGTGACTTGTCGCCAGCCTCTCCACGGTCTCCGCTGGTCGTGATCTCCACCAGTTCGAACTCACCGAGTGGGGCGGACGCGGCGGTCGCCTGTGCGAGCGCCAACGCACTGGCACGGGTGCCGATTCGTAGAGGCTTGCGGTCCAGCTCAGGCACGCTTCTCGCGGCGATGTTCATCAAGCGAGGTGATCTCGGCGTGGCCGTTCTCCTCGCCGCCGATCGGTTCGCTGGCCGAGTCGAGACCGAAGATCTCACGGAGGAGGGCCAGATCTCGATAGCCGTTCTCGGAGTCGGAAAGGGCTCGCAGGCGAGCGGTCGGCTCGTGCAGCAGGCGGTTAGCCACCGCGCGTGCGAGCACCTCGGCCCGTTCGCGGTCCGCCTCGGAGAGGTTCTCCCATCTGTTCTCGTTCTCGGAGAGGACCTGCTCGACGATGGCATCCGCACGTCCTCTGAGCTCCGCGATCGTTGGCATTACCGACTGGGCCTCGAGCCACTCGCGGTAGAGGTCGAATTCGGCCTCGAGGATCCGCTCGGCCTTCGCGGCCTCGTTCTCCCGATTGCTCGCGTTCCGGTCGACCATCCGCTGCAGGTCATCGACATCGCTGAGGCTCACTCCCGTGAGCTCTCGGCAGTCAGGGTCGATGTCCCTCGGCACCGCGAGATCGATCATCAACAGCGGACTTGAGTCCCGCTCCTGCATCACATGCTCGAGCTCCGGTCGCTCGATCAGAGGGTGGGGTGAGTCGGTTGCCGAGACCACGATGTCCGCGGTCTCGAGGTACACGGGCAGGTCGTTGATTCGCAGAGCGGATCCCCCGAAGCGCTCGGCGAGGCCGATCGCCCGGTTGTAGCGACGATTCGCCACGAACACCGTCTGCACCCCACGTGCCGCGAGTGCGCGCGCTGTCAGCTCTGCGGTTTCGCCTGCCCCGATCAGCACCACCTTGCGATCGGCCAGATCGCCCAGGTGCTGTCGCGCCAACTCGACCGCCACCGAAGGGATCGACACGCCCTTCTCTCCGATAGCCGTCTCGGCTCGCGCACGTTTGCCCGCCGAGAGGGCACCTCTGAAGAGCCGATACGGCTA
>JAUMFR010000152.1:0-1531 GCA_032119755.1 Solirubrobacterales bacterium
GCCCTCTCGGGGAGTACCGCATCGGAGCGGACCTTCTGGAACTTGAGCTCCCTCAACGGTCAGCTCCTCCCTGCCGGCGTCGCGACTGCGAGGTCTGCGAACCGGTGGACCTCTCCTGCCGGCAGCCGCGCGAAGACCCGGACACCGCCTTCTTCCTCGGTTCGCGAAAGGCTGCTCGCGAGCTGGTGAATCTCGCTGAGCCGAGCTCCGTCGGTGTAGGGCACCAGAAGATCTACAGGCTCCATCCCCTGTTCGACCACCTCGCCGAGCGCGAGAGAGAGTCGGTCCAGCCCCTCTCCGGTCGTCGCCGACACCTGGATCGCATCGGGCCTCGTCACTGCGAGCTCCTCGCGTGCCTCGGGGTCGAGCAGGTCGACCTTGTTGAGCACCGTGACCCTCGGCTTGTCGGCTGCACCGATATCCCTCAGGACGGTCTCGGAAGCAGCCAGCTCCATGGTCTCCTCCAGGGTCGCCCGGAAGGCGTCGACCAACTGGTGCGGGAGCTTCTCGATGAAGCCGACGGTGTCGGTCAGCAGCAATCGTGGCCCGCCCCGCTCGAAGGACCGCGTGAGTGGGTCGAGCGTGTGGAACGGCCTGTCTCCGGTCGCGACTTCGCAACCGCAGAGGGCGGAGAGAAGACTCGACTTGCCGGCATTGGTGTACCCGGCGAGCGCAATTTGGGGGGTCGGTCCGCTCCTACGCCGCCGCCGCATGATCTCGCGGTTCCGCTCTACCCGGGCGATCCGCCGCTTCAGGGAGGTGATCCTGTCCCGGGCCAGGCGTCGGTCGGTCTCGATCTGGGATTCGCCGGGTCCACGGGTGCCGATCCCCGCTCCGAGCCTCTCTAGATGCGTCCAGAGGCCCCTCATGCGAGCGAGGTTGTACTCGAGCTGGGCCAGCTCCACCTGGAGCTTCCCTTCCGCTGATCTGGCCTGCGAAGCAAAGATGTCGAGGATGATCGCAGTCCGATCGATGACCGGGACCCCCAGAAAGCGTTCGAGATTCCGCTCCTGGCGTGGGGCGAGCTCGTCGTCGCAGGCGACCAGGTTTGCCCCTGTGGCGGTGATCTGAGCCTTCAGCTCTTCGAGGCGCCCCTTGCCGAAATAGCGATCGGGATCCGGCTCCGTGCGCTTCTGGATCGCCTCTCCGACCGAGGCGACTCCCGCGGTTCGAAGCAGGTCGGCCAGTTCAGCGAGCGACGTCGTTCCGTCACGGTCGACGGCGATCAGCATGGCCCGCTGTCGGGCCCTTCCCCGGATTTCGGTCTCGCAGCCGGAAGGCGCGACGCCGTTGGAAGTCGAAATGCTCAACGGACCGATTGTAGTGACCGCACCCGGTCGATCGTGCGGCTTCTCAGGAGAGGTGCTCGCGCATGCGTTCGAGTGCCTCTTCGAGTCGCTCGTCAGGCGTGGTCAGGAGTCTCACAGGATGCGAGACCGCTTCGCGGACTGGAGGTGGAAATCCTTGGGTAACGCTTACGCGGGCTTTGACACGCTTGCAGGACGCTCTCCGCTTGGCCACAGGCAGCTTG
>JAUMFR010000153.1:0-7085 GCA_032119755.1 Solirubrobacterales bacterium
AGGACCCCAGCGAGAAATCCGATCGAGGTCAGGATTCCGGCGACGAGTCGGACTCTTCCAGCGAGTAGAATCCCTAGCGTAAAGTCATTCGCAAGTCCCAGAGGCGGTTCCCAGATGAGTAGGGAGAAGGTGCCGGGGAAGCGAACATAGGAATCGTCGAAAGGAAGTCGGGAGATGCCCGTCGAGAAACTTCCAACCATCGAATTGCCAATGGCACCGGCCCTGGGTGAAGACCCTGCTCCGATCTCAGCCGACGACGAGCGGGCTCTCGACTCCGAGATCCGCGCCCTTGCCGAGGAGCGAAACGCCGTGATCCTCGCCCACAACTACGAGATCCCCGAGGTCCAGGATGTCGCGGACTTCGTAGGTGACTCGCTCGGCCTCTCGCGCAAGGCCGCCGAGACCGATGCCGATGTGATCGCCTTTTGCGGCGTGCACTTCATGGCCGAGACGGCGTCCGTCCTCTCGCCCGACAAGACGGTGCTGATTCCGGACGAGCGCGCAGGTTGCTCGCTCTCCGACACGATCACCGCCGACCAGCTGCGCGAGTGGAAGGCGAAGTATCCGGGCGCGCAGGTGGTGATGTACGTCAACACCTCGGCCGAGGTCAAGGCCGAGACCGATTACTGCTGCACCTCGTCGAACGCGGTCAAGGTCGTGGAGCACGTATGGAAAGAGCATGGCCCCGAGACCGAGATTCTCTTCGGCCCCGACATGTGGCTCGGGACTTATGTAGAGCGCGAGACGGGTCTGATGGACGATCCCGACAGGCGCGAGCGATTCCACGTCTGGCCCGGTGAGTGCCATGTGCATGCCGCCATCCGGCCCGAGGACATCGAGCAGATGCGCTCGGAGAATCCCGAGGCGGACTTCCTCATCCACCCCGAGTGCGGCTGCACCACACAGGTGCTCGAGCACGTTGCCGCCGGTGACATCCGCGAGGAGGGGGTTCACATGGTCTCGACCAGCGGCATGATCGAGCACGTCAAGGCGAACCCCACCGGCACCTTCATCGTCGC
Organism: Solirubrobacterales bacterium; assembly: GCA_032119755.1. Lineage (GTDB taxonomy): Bacteria > Actinomycetota > Thermoleophilia > Solirubrobacterales > 70-9 > CAIUSP01. Next base: position 1,020 of record JAUMFR010000153.1, read on the forward strand.
GACCGAGACGGGGATGCTCCACCCGATCCAGAAGGCCTGCCCCGACGCCAAGTTGATCCCGGCAAATCCGTGCGCCGTCTGCCCGTTCATGAAGATGATCACGCTCTCGAAGCTTCGCGATTCGCTGCGCGATCTGAAATACGAGGTCAAGGTGCCCGAGGATCTCGCCGCCCGCGCTCGGCTCCCGATCGAGCGCATGGTCGCGATCGGATAGGGACCGCTGGCTACCGGCAGCCGAGAGCCTTGCTGGCGACGCTCCTCCTGATCCTCCCCTTTGCCGCTGCGTCGGCCCTGAGTCCGGTGATGCTGACCGAGCAGACGGTTCTGCTCGCCAAGAAGCGCAAGTCGGCCCGACGCTATGCGTTGGGCGTGTTCCTCACTGCCTTTGTCTTCGTCGCTCTGGTGACTCTCTTCGGCGGAGCGATTTCGCTTCCGTCGGAGCCGACCCTCAGCTCTTCGCTCGACATAGTCCTTGGCGTCCTGCTCATCTCGATAGCGGCCGGGCTCTACCTGATCCGGCGCCGTACAGCGCGCCGCCCGACCTCCAAGGGGGAGGAGAAGAAGGAGCCACGAATCGGCAAGAAGGGATCCTTCGCCTTCGGTGTCTTCTCCATGGCTACGAACTTCACCAGCCTCGCCCTCTTGCTGCCAGCAGCGAAGATCATCGCTGACTCCGGCTTCGACTATCCGGAACGCTTGCCCCTCGAGATCCTCGTCGCTGCCTTCGCTGCCACACCGGCCTGGTTGCCCCTGGCCCTGACCAGAGTTCTCCCGGGCCCCGCCAGACACGCGCTGAACTGGACCGATCGCACAATCGAGCAGCGCGGTGCGGAGTTGGTTGCGGCCGCCTTGCTGATCCTCGGGATCTTCCTCGTGTTGCGGGGAGTCGTCGGTCTCTGAGTCAACCGATGAGGTGGTCGACGCTCGAGGTTACGGGCGTTGCTTGCAGATCTCCGGAGACGGATAAGTCTTCAAGAAGGCCTCCAGAGCAACCGGATATGCGGTCATGATTCCGTCACTGCATCGATCGACCATCTTCGACCAGTCCACGGTCGAGTCGCTGTCGTAATCGGAGAACCAGTTCTGCCATGCGTAGCCGGCAGCGTGAGCCTTCTCGATGTACTCGGTGCTCGAGACTGTGACCAGACCGAGGCCCGGGTATTCGTAGAGGATCGGAGGCTGCATCGCGACGGTGCCACGGGCGGGCAGCACGTCGAAGAGCAGGAATGCCGCCATGCCCTCCACGCCCGGGGCGATCGGGACCTTCGGTGCGAGCCGGTGGAACTCGTCCACCGCCTCCTGTCTGAACGAGACGACGATTATGTTCCTGCGCTTCACGTTCTTGAGGTCCCTGGCGAGCGCTCGTGCGTTCTGGATGTACTCGGAGGTCTCCTCGGCAGGTGTCCTGCCCTTGATCTCGAGGTTGATCGGAGTCTTCGGGAAGGCCTTCAGTATCTGCCGTAGCGACGCTACCTTGAAGTCCGATGCCTTGAATCCCCTCGGCGGTTTCTTCTTGCCGGTCGCGATTCCGCGGAACTTGTAGGTGGAGACGGGTTTGTCCTGGCTGTAGCTGATTCCGTCAGGCCCGTCGGAGAACCAGTAGGCGTTGTCGAGGCGCTGGATCTGTTTCAGGGTGAACGAGCGAACCTCGCCGGTCCCGTTGGTTCTCGCATCGACGGTCGTGTTGTGGTGCATGACCACTCTGCCGTCCTTGGTCACCCCGATGTCCAGTTCGAGCATGTCGGCACCGGCGCGGAGGGACTTCTTAAGTGAGTAGAGGGTGTTCCCGGGGAATTCCCCCTCGCCGCCCTGGTGCGCGATGTTCCAGGGCTGCGACTTGCGCCACGGGTTGGCTGCCGACGCTGCGGGAACCGAAGCCAGCATCAGCAGTAGAGCGGTCGCGACGACGAGCCGTGTGAGGATCCCCCTGCGCACGCCCACAGACTACCCGACTTTCGCGCACCCTCCGGCCCCTCCTGTATTCACGCGTGCTCAGGCATGGGGTTGCAGCCCCATCATTAGCGTTTGCTAATGTTTATTCGAGTCGTACGGGTCGCGAAACCCCCGCGCTCGGAAAGAGCACGGTTTCGCCCAAGTTCGTGCTTGGGCAGGACTCCACGCCCGCGACGGAGAAAGAACCACACGAGTACTCAGCGATGAACCGTATTCACCAAACCGATCCCGCCCTCCAGGGCAGCCCAGCGCGTCAGAGGACGCGCAGGCCCGAGCACCTGACCGAGCGTCCGGCCGGAAAGCCGATCATCGAGCTCAACGGGGTCACCAAGATCTATCCAGGTGGTCACGTCGCTCTCGACAACGCAAGTCTCCGCGTCGACCGCGGGGAGTTCGTCTTCCTGGTCGGCCCCACCGGTTGCGGAAAGTCGACCCTGATCAAGCTGCTGATTCGTGAACTCGAGCCGACCGAGGGCGAGGTCGAGATCGCCGGCCGCGACATCAACACCCTTCCCGAGAAGCAGATCCCGCTGCTTCGCCGTCGAATCGGCACCGTCTTTCAGGACTTCAAACTGCTGCCGGACCGCAACGTCTACGACAACGTCGCCTACGCGCTGCAGGTGATCGGTGCTTCCCGCAGCGAGATCAAGGCCAAGGTGCCCGACGCGCTGCGGCTCGTGGGTCTCTCCGACAAGTTGCAGAACCGCCCCCACGAACTCTCCGGGGGAGAGCAGCAGCGTCTCTCGATCGCCCGTGCCTTCGTCAACCATCCGCCGCTCCTCCTTGCCGACGAGCCGACCGGAAACCTCGACCCCCAGACCTCTGTGGGGATCATGCAGCTGCTCCACCGGATCAACCGCACAGGCACCACCGTCGTCGTGGTGACCCACGATCGGGACACGGTCGACAAGATGCGCCGTCGAGTGATCGCACTCGATTCCGGCCGCGTCGTCCGCGACCAGTCGGCAGGTGTCTACGCCGACGATGAGTCGACTCGTGAGTTCGCCATCCGCTTCGGCAGGGAGATGGGGATCGAGTGAACCGCTTCACCTTCTTCCTCGGCGAGGGCTTCCGGGCTCTGCGCCGGAGCACCGCTCCGAGCATCGCCGCGATCGTCACGGTCGCGGTCACGATCCTGCTGCTCGGAGTGCTCATCCCGATCCTCCAGACCACCGGCGGCAAGACCGAAGAGGTGCGCGACCAGGTCACCCTCCGGGTCTTCATCTACGACGACGCCACCACGGGAGAGGTCGCCGCTCTCGGTGACCTGATCCGCAACACCCAGTTCGTCGAGTCCGCATCGTTCGTCAGCAAGGAGCAGGCACTGACCAAGCTGCGCGGCTTCCTCGAAAACGATGATCCGGTCAACGTCCTGCCCCAGGGTCGTAATCCTCTTCCGCGCTCGTTCGAGATCAAGCCTGACGATCTCGACAACATGGAGGCGATAGCTGCGTCGCTCGCCCCCAAGGACGCAAGCGGCACCCCCCAGCCCGTCAGCGCTGCGATCGAGGACGTCAAGGACTCCCGCGCCGACGCCGCGCCTATCCGCTCGGTAACCGGCTTCGTCAAGATCTTCCTGATCGTGATCGCGATCGTCCTGGTGATCGCATCGCTGCTCCTGGTCGGCAATACGATCCGTCTCTCCATCTACTCGCGCCGCCGTGAGGTAGAGGTGATGCGCCTGGTCGGCGGAACCAATTGGTTCATCCGTTGGCCATTCATGATCGAGGGTCTCTTCTGCGGCGCGATCGGAGGCCTGCTCGCCGTCTCGGTGCTGATACTCGGTAAGGTCGCAATCGTGGATCCCCTCGCAAACTCGATCGATCTGATCTCGGCCGACGGCACCATGCCGTTCATCGGCCTCGTATTGCTCCTCCTCTTCCTCGCGATGGCCGTCTCCGCGCTCGGCAGCGGCCTGACGCTTCGCCGATTCCTCAAGGTTTGAACTCCCGAACTCTTCTGGCGGCCTTTGCCGTTGCGGTCGCCTTCGTGGCGGGCTCTATCGCTGCCGTGCGGACAGACGGTTTCGGTGGTCTCATCCCCGGAGCGGGCGACTCCACCTCCCAGGCGCTGGAGCTGATCGAGGCCGACTACTACAAGGCCGCACCGGTCGAGGAACTCCAGGGTGCCTCGGTCAGCGGGATGGTCGAGTACCTGCGCAAGCGCTACGACGATCGCTTCAGTCGGTACTTCGGCCCCTGGGCGTATGGGCACTTCCAGGACGCGACGGCCGGTCAGTTCTCTGGCGTCGGCATGACGGTGGGAGAGGTTCCTGCCGGCCTCAGGGTCACCCGGGTCTTCCCCGACTCCCCCGCGCAGGGCGGAGGGATCGTCAGGGGCGATGTGGTCACTGCTGTCGATGGCAAGTCGATCGCGGGACTGTCGGCCGAACTGGCCACCAATCGGATCAAGGGAGAGGAAGGAACCGATGTCACCCTGACCGTGCGCTCGGCCAACGGCAAGGAGCGCGACATCGAGCTCACTCGCGCACAGGTTGCCCTTCCTGTGGTCGAGGGGAAACTGCTCACCTACCGAGGAGAGAAGATCGCCTACGTGCGGATGACCACCTTCTCGACCGGGGTCCACGGCCTGCTTCGCGAAAAGGTCGAGAGCCTCTACGAGAGAGGCGCCAAGGGACTGATTCTCGATTTGCGCGACAACGGTGGCGGTCTGCTCAGCGAAGCGGTCCTCGCCTCGAGTCAGTTCATCGAGAACGGACCGATCGTCTCGACCTCTGGTCGGGCTGAGCCAGAGCAGGTCTACGAGGCCGAGGGTGACGCCCTGCCACGCCGCCCGATGGCCGTGCTGATCAACGAGAACACCGCTTCGGCTGCCGAGATCATGGCCGCTGCGCTTGCGCAGGCCAAGGTGGCGACCACGGTCGGTACTACCTCCTTCGGCAAGGGGACCTTCCAAAGGGTCTTCCCGCTCGAAAACGGCGGAGCGCTGGATCTCACACTCGGTGAGTACCTGACCCGAAACGGGAGCTCGGTCGACGGAGAAGGCTTGAAGCCACAGGTAATCGTCACATCGAACGGTAAGACGGACCTCCAGTTGAGACGCGCCGAGGCTCTGGTCGCGCGCAAGATCCGCGCGCAGGCCACCAAGAAGTAGGAGATCTGATGGCACGCGGCCAAGACGCCGCAGAGCGCACCGAGGGAGTCGCGGTCGTCTCCAAGAAGGGGAAGTTCCTCACCTGCTCTCCGATCTTCGAGCGGGGCGGGCAGTTCACGATCTCGGGCGGCCCCAAGGTCTCGCCCGACAGGATGGTTCTCGTGCGGTGGGTTCGTGGTGACCGCGCCGAGGTGATCCGCGAACTCGGCAATCCCAGTGTGGCTGCCGATGTGGTCGAGGCCCTGCTCGCCGATCGTGGGGTAGAGCGTGGCTTCAGTCCCGAGATAGAGATCGCTGCCCGCGATGCCGCTCGTGACGCCGTGGACGCCCCGGGCGAGCGGAAAGACCTCCGTGACCTGACCACCTTCACGGTCGATCCCGCAACCGCTCGGGACTTCGACGATGCGGTCTCGGCCCGGCGCGAGGGCGACGACATCCGACTCTGGATTCACATCGCCGATGTGGCGGCGCACATCAAGCCGGGTACCGCCCTGGAAGACGAGGCCTATCGACGCGCCAACTCGATCTACGTACCCGGATCGGTCGAGCCGATGCTCCCGCACGCCCTCTCGAGCGAGGCCTGCTCCCTCGCACCGGAGGTCGACCGGCTGGCGGTCACCACCGAGGTACTGCTCTCGCCCGATGGAGAGGCGAAGTCGACTTCGTTCTACCGCTCGATCATCTGTTCGGATGTCCGCCTCGACTACGACCAGCTCGACCGGATTTTCGCTGGTCGGGAGAAGCCGCCCGAGATAGTCGCCGAGCCGATGAAGCTCGCCCGCGCCGCGGCCGCCGCCCGTCTCTCGCGTCGCCCGCCCGATGCGCTCGAGGTCTCCACCTCCGAGCCCGATTTCTCGTTCGATTCCGACGGCAATGTCGAGGCAGCGAAGGGGTCTGAACAGACCGAGTCGCACACCTTGATCGAGATGCTGATGATCCTCACCAACGAGCAGGTTGCCGAGGTGCTGCAGGCCAAGCGGGTGCCGACCCTGTACCGCG
>JAUMFR010000153.1:7095-7717 GCA_032119755.1 Solirubrobacterales bacterium
GGACCCGTCGCGGGTCGAGCAGCTCTGCGATCAGCTCACAGCCCTCGATCTGCCCACGCCACCGGTGCCGAAGGGGATGACGCCGCAGCAGGCCGGCGAGGTCGTCGGCCAGGCCTCCCGGCTCGTCTCGAAGGAGGCGAAGCGCCGCGGGCACGGGCTGGACGCCTACACCTCGCTGATCCTCCGGTCGCTGAAGCCCGCTTATTACTCTGATCAGAACCTCGGTCACGCCGGTCTCGCCAGCAGCGCCTACTCCCACTTCACCTCGCCCATCCGTCGCTTCCCGGATCTCGTATGCCATCGAGGGATACTCTCGGTCGTCTATGGAGAGAAGGGTGGGGAGAGGGCACCGCTCCCGGAAGAGGTCGCCGACGCCGGCCCGCACTGTTCCGAGATAGAGCGTGATGCGGTTCGGATCGAGCGCGACGCGGACTCGATCTGCGCCTCCTATCTACTGCAGCGTGAGGTTCGCGAACGCGGTTCCGGCGCCACCTACGAGGGCGAGGTATCGGGTGTGATCGAGGCCGGGGCTTTCATCCGTTTCGCCGGCGAGCACTCGGATGTCTACGAAGGATTCCTCCCCGTGCGACGGATCGGTGGACGTGAGCGCTACAACCTCGAC
>JAUMFR010000154.1:0-1859 GCA_032119755.1 Solirubrobacterales bacterium
ATGTAACGCACCATCTCTGGATGGATGTTGTGAATACCAAGCTCCATCGCGATCGCAGTCGACTGCCTCTCTGAAAGACGGGCAAGACGCGCGATCGTGAATGAAAGAGTCATCGCGACACTGTTCAGCAGGAGGGCGCCGCCGGCGACCCGCCAGAAGTTCTCCCTGATCAGGTCCAGCTCGGAAAGCACCGCAGCCAGCACCACTCCGAAGAAGAGTCCGATCGAGAGCTTCATGAAGATCGGCTGATACCTGTCGACCCACTCCGGGGCGCGCGACCTCACGATCATCCCCACACTCAGCGGAAGGACCGTGATCAGGAAGGTCCTCAAGACGACCGTGAGCATGTTCACGTCATCGAGTGACTTGCCGGCATCGAAGTACTCGTTAGCGAGTGTGAGGAAGAGCGGAATGGTGATGACTGAGCAGACGCTCGAGATCGCGGTCATGGTGACCGAGAGCGCCGTCTCCCCCTTGGCGAGGTGGGTGAACATGGTGGCCAGCGTGCCGCCGGGCGACGCCCCGAGCAAGACCAGCCCCAGTGCCATCGCCGGATCGAGGTTCAGCAGATCTGCGATCAGGAAGGCGAGGAGGGGCGAAATCAGGACGAGGTTCACCAACCCAATCGACACCCCTCTCGGGAACACGAACACCCTGCGGAAGTCCTCGATGGTGAGCCCGAGGCCGAGCGTGAACATGATCACCGCGAGCGCGGCCGGCAGCACTACGTCGATGATCAAACCCTCTCCCTCCTACTCACTCCAACTACCCCTCGAACCCCGGATGATGCGGGAAGGCTTCGTGCTTCGTCGTTCCTCCCGGCGAACCAAACTCCGCTATTCCCGCGACAGAGAGAAACGGCCGCCTGCGAGCAGGCGGCCGTTTGCCAAGCCAGACCTCTCACGATCGGCCTATGGAAGCGTCCCGTCCCAGCCGTTCGCGTAGCACGGCGCCGCGCCGCAAGGATCTATGACGGTACCGAGTTCGAGGAAATCGGCGATCTGCTGCCGGGCCTGAACCGAGCGCCTCGGATATCCATGTGGGTCCTTCCCGTAACCGTCGGTCTCACGAGGAGGCAGGTTGCCGAACGGAGAAATCCCGGTCCCACCCGTCACACCAAGCGGACCGCCGTCCCAATAGACCAGGGCAGAGCCTGCATGAGGGCTGTCGCCGTTCCACTGGGTCATCAGCGCGTAGGGATCCGTGGCCCAGTGTCTGCCGGCGTAGACCCCCGGCGTCCTGATCACCCCTCCTACCGTCCGCGTCTGGATCTCCGCGGTGAGGTTGGAGACCTGGTGGTCGCCGTATGCGACCTGCGTCAAGATCCGTTTGGCCGGAGTGTTCGGGAGAGGATTCGAGGTGATGTGGTGCGCGTACCCGTTGGTCTCACCGCGATCCCACAGCATCTGAATCATCGACATCCACTGGGGTCGCTGCCGCAGGTTGGGGTAGGTCTGATAGAGCGTCGTCGCGTAGTCGTCGAAGTCGACGCTGCGCTGCAGGAGGGTGGAGTAGTTCATCCCGCCCACCCCGAGTGCCCCTCGGGTGATGTCCGGCGAAACGGCAACCAGGGATCCGCCCATGACCGCTCCCTGGCTGATCCCGTAGTAATAGAGCTTGTCGGTGTCGATCACCGCCTGCGTGTTGGCGGGGGTACTGTCGCTCGGATCAGCCGGGTTGATCTGGAAGGCCTCGTTCGAGCTGAAGCCCTGTGGATGGAACATCGCTCGCCCGAGCATCATCGCGTTGACGAACCCCTGCTGGATCCGGTCGAACGTCTTCGACAACTGAGAGAGGTCATAGAGCGAGGCAAGGATCACCGACAGGTCCTCGTTGGCGAAGCCCTGCCAGTCCGTGGC
>JAUMFR010000154.1:1869-5082 GCA_032119755.1 Solirubrobacterales bacterium
ATGTATCCGTGCTCTTCTGCGAGATCCGCGATTCCGGTGCCGCTCACCTGAGAGAGCGTTCCCAGCAGGCCATGTCCGTACAGCGAGGGCTTGACGCTGTTCAAGGTCCCTCCAGCCACTGAGGCTCTGGGGATCTCGCATCGGAAGGGCACGGTGGTCGTAGTCGGGTTCGACAGGTTCGGCATGGTCGAAGCAGCCGAGGCGAACTTGAACCTCCCGCCTGGCGCGCATTCACTCGACGCCCCGGGATCCGGATTGTCCAGATAACAGGGGACGTTGGTGATGTTGCCCTCGATCCTCCGCAGGATGTTGCTGTTCTGTTCCACCGTGAAGTTCGTCGTACCGGTGACCGTGAAGCTCGGCGAGTTCCCCTGAATCTGGCCATCGCCCATGGTGGTGTCGCCGAGGCGCGAGAAGGCGTCGTTGCGCATCGCCAGGACTCGCTCGCTGAGGGAGCGGCGACTGGCTGTGGTGAAGTCCCAGGCCAGATAGAGACTCTTTCGTGAGATCTTGGCCTTGGTCGCCACCCCGATGATCGACTCCATCTTGCCGCGACGAGCCTCGACCACCTTGTTCTTGGTCCTGATTCGGTCGCGATAGACACGGAAGGCGTTGGATGCACGGATCGCGCCTCCAGTTGCGTTTTTCATGTTCCGCAACGCCACCACGTAACGGGTTCCCTCGTCGAAGTTCCGGGTCGGCCGGATGATCAGATGCCGATCCTCGTTCGCTGTCGCGATCTCATCGAGCTCCGCGAAGATCGGATGGCGCTTACCGGTACGGGCGTTGATCACGACAACCGGCTGAGTGGCCCGAGAGTAGTCGGCGATATCGGTTACCGGAACGATCCCGGTCGCATCGAACGCCGCCTGACTGTCCATGCCCTTGACATGGACGACTATCGCCTGTCCGGGGCTGAACCCGTCGTTGCGGTTGTAATCGACCGGGTCGATGGGAGTGCCGGGGTCGGTGAAGAAGTCGCCTCCACTGCCGGGGGTAACACCGGTGTTGACGGCCATAGACGCCTTGTTCAAGTTGATCCTGAGCTTCGTGGTGGTGTTCTTGTCCGCACGGGTGAAGAAGTTGTTCGGCCAGGGCTGAAGACAAACGCTCGGATCGAGCCAGTCACAGCGGTTCGCGTTGGGAGTCGCAATCGCGGGTGCTCGCTTGACCTCGGGAACCCGATCGGCAACCGCACGATCGAGTGACACGGCCGCAGCCAGCGACATCGCAACCAATCCGGCACCTGCCAACGCCAGACGAATCCTCCATGCGGAACCACCTACCAAGCCCGAACGCATGCGCACAAGATCTCCTCTCTCCTCGTTTTCCCAAGCCCGCTCCCCAGCGGACCTCGCAAATCTAACACAGGAAGGAGCCACAACCAACCTACACAGACCAGAGCACTCGATGCAGGGTGCATCTAGTGCCTGTGCACACCCGGAAGATCTCTCTTCGACCGGCAGGACTACCATCGCAACGGTGAGTCCTCCTCCCGGTTCTACTCCCCATGAAGGCGACGAGATCGTCGCAGTGGTCGATTTGGGTACGAATTCGACCCGTCTGCTGGTCGCACGGCGCGGGGAGAAGGGCCTCGTGGAACTGCACCGAGCGAGCACCGTCACCTCGCTCGGTAGTGGAGTCGACCTGACCGGCTCTCTATCCGCGGAGGCGATCGAACGAACCTGCGAGGTGGTTGCCGACTACAGAGATATCTGGACCTCGATGAAAGCCCGGAAGGTGCTCGCGAGCGCAACCAGCGCAGTGCGCGATGCGGAAAACGGCGAGGCCTTCGTGGCGGAGATCAGGGAGCGTTTCGATCTGGATGCCAGGATCCTCAGCGGCGACGAGGAGGCCAGACTCGTTTTCTGGGGCGCAACGGGCGAAGATACGGATGCTGGTGTCGAGAGGACACTGGTCGTAGATATCGGAGGAGGTTCGACCGAGATCGTGATCGGTGCGGGCGCGGACGCCAGCTTCCGCACCTCCCTTCAGGCAGGAGTGCTCAGGCACTCCGAGCGACACCTCATCTCAGATCCTCCGAACCCGGAAGAATTGGAGAACCTCGCCAACGAGATGTTCTCCACCGTGCAGGCAGCGACTGAGCGAGCGGATTCAGGTGGACTCGCGAGGGCGATTGCGGTTGCCGGAACGCCAGCCGCTCTGGCTGCGATCGAGCGTGGCGAGACCAACCCCGATCGAGCCGACATCCATGGAGCGCTCCTCAGTCTCGAGACCATCCAGCGATCGCTGTCTCGCCTCGCGGCCATGTCTCATGCCGAGCGGGCAGAGGTTCCGGGGCTACGGGCCGACCGCGCACCCTTCATCGTCGCGGGCACTGTGATCCTGATCCAGATCATGCGCGCCTTCGGGGTGGAGGAAGTCGAAGTCTCAGAGACCGACCTGATGCACGGCCTCGCCCTCGAAGCGTTTGCCTCTTAGGGCGCGGACGAAGGAGCGACACGCACTGCACTGGGTCCGAAGCGCGGACGACTCGTGCAGACGCCAATGTCGTGCAGATGGGAGAGGAACGAGGACAGGCAGGAAGCGATCGACCGCTGCCCGTATGCATTCGGGTGCAACGACTCTCTCTTCTCTCCCCCGCAACACGGAACCAGAAAGCGGAACCACTCGGCCCGCTCTCCCGATGGACCAGAGCCCGAGACGATGTCGGAGCCGGTCTCACATACGCGGTGCCCATCGAATGCACTCGTCAGATCGAGAAAGCGCGCTCCATGCGCCAACGCGAGCCTCTTCAGGTTCCGGTTCAGGGTCGAGACCAGATCATCGTTTGCCCAGTCCGAATCAGCGTCAGTGAACGGACACCCGCCGGGCAGCAGCCTTCGGACCGACGATTCGGGGTAGCGATAATCCCGACCTGGCGGAACTGGCGATCCGTAGCCATGAATGATGAACTCCCAACTGGGCCTCCGATAGCCGGCGTTCTGCATGGCCGTGGTCACAGAGGCGATCGCCATCTCGACCCGTTCCTTGAAGATCGGCAACCGTCTGGCGAGCGCAAGGGCACCAGCGCGTCGACAGCCTCCTCGTAGGGATTTGAACCACGCCTCTGTGCAATCCGCGACCAGATCCGAGAAACCGACATCGTTGGCCCCGATCGCAAGGATCACGAGTGACACCCTCTGATGGAGGGCAACTGCCCTCAAGCGATCGGCTTGTGGCGGCAGCCCGGATGCCGGGCCATGCACGGGA
>JAUMFR010000155.1:0-4562 GCA_032119755.1 Solirubrobacterales bacterium
CCGTCTTCGCGAACGCGGTCAAGATCCGGACCGACTCTCCGGTGCGAGTTGCCGGAGTGAACGTAGGCAAGGTGCTCACGGCGGAGCGTGTCGATGGCGTCTCCCAGGTCACCTTCACGGTGGATCGGGCTGGCCAGCCCATCCATGACGACGCCTACGCGCAGATCCGCCCGCGCATCTTCCTCGAAGGTAACTTCTTCATCGACCTCCGACCGGGGAGTCCGGGCACTCCTGAGTTGGCGAGCGGTGACACGATTCCGATCACCCAAACTGCGACGTCGGTCCAGATCGACGAGGTGCTCACCGCGCTCCAGTCAGACGATCGCCAAAACCTGGTCGAGGTACTGAGTGGCCTCGGGACGGCGTTGAACGAGGAGCCCACCGCCGCGACCTCGGGCACGACCGATGACACCACCGTCGTTCCGGTTACCGGAGGAGAGGCCTTGAACGCAGCGCTCGACTACGGCGCTCAGGCAGGCCGCGATAGCGCGATCGTCAACGAGGCACTACAGGGAACGGAACCCGACGATCTCCGGAACCTCCTCAGGTCCAACGCGATCGTGCTCGGTGTACTGGCGGCCAATGAGCAGTCACTGCAAAGTCTAATCACCAACTACGCGACCTTCACGGGAGCGCTGGCCGCCGAGTCGAAGAGCCTCAAGGCGGCAGTGGCGGAACTCGGACCGACCATGAAGCAGGCCGAGCCTTCGTTGAGGCACCTGAACGAAACGCTGCCTGCTTTGCGTGCTTGGACTCGCGGCATCACGCCGGGCTTGCGGGAGTTGCCAGACACGATCACAACCGGAACGCCGTGGTTGACCCAGTCTTCTCAGCTGCTCCAGGCGAACGAGCTGGCGTGGACGGCGTCACAGCTCGCCCAGACCGGCCAGCCTGCCGGTCGCACCGGTGTGTTCGGACCAGGCGTGTTCACCCAGACCGAGCGATTCTCGAAGTGCGGCACCGAGGTACTCATACCGACCGGCAATACGCCCATCCAGGATTCGGGCACCGATACCTTCTCGACCGGCAACGCCAGCTACATGGACTTCTTCTACAGCGCGGTCAACCTCGCGGGCGCGACGCAAGGATTCGACGGCAACGGACGCTTCTTCCGGACCCAGCCCGGCGGTGGACCAACCTCGGTCTCTGCCTCGAATCCCGAGAAGGGGCCGCAGAACCTCCTCTGGGGCAACGCGATGGCAACGCCGCTGGGCACTCGGCCGGTCCTCGATCTGACCGGAGGAACGACTCAGCCCGCCTTCAGCACATCTGCTCTCTGTCAAGACCAGTCAATCCCCAACCTCAATGGACCTGCGGCCGCAGTAGGCGCGCCGTCTCCACAGGCTGAACCCTTCCCCTTCGGACCGTGAGCTGAGAGATGAAGAAAGCAATCAACGACCACCTGCGTGACTTCGTAGCGATCCTCTTGCTCGTGGTCGCTGGCGTGGCGACGACGCTCGTGATCCTGGTCAACCAACGCGCCGACTTCCCCGAGTGGTTCCCCGGCCTGGGCAAGAAGACCTTCGAGATGAGCGCCGAGTTCAGCACGGCGCAGGCGGTCACACCGGGTCAAGGTCAGTCCGTGGACATCGCAGGAGTGCGCGTCGGGGAGGTCACGGGCGTCGAGCAGGAGGACGGAACCGCGGTCGTCACCGTCGAGGTCGAGGACGAGTACTCGGAGCTGATCCACCGCGACGCGAGCATCCTGCTACGGCCAAAGACCGGACTGAACGACATGGTGCTTGCGCTTGATCCAGGCACGGAGGATGCGCCCAAGGTCACCGAGGGCGAGACCCTCCCGCTATCGCAGACCGAGCCGAACGTGAATCCCGACGAGTTCCTCACGGTTCTCGACACGGACACCCGCGACTACCTCAAGCTCCTCCTGGCCGGAGGTGCCGAAGGGTTCGGTGGAGTGGAGAAGGGCCGCCGACTCGGCGATGTGATGAGGCGCTTCGAGCCTGCGGTGCGCGATATCGGCCTGATCAACAAGGGCATGGCGGCTCGCCGCACGGACATCGCCGAAGGTATTCATAACTTCGGCTTGGTTTCAGCGGCGCTCGCCGAAAGCGACGATGCGGTTGCCGACTTCGTCACCTACTCGGACCAGGCACTGGCCGGTTTCGCTGCGCAGGAGAGCTCTCTGCGCGCGGCAATCCGTGAGCTGCCCGGAGCGTTGAAGGCGACGAGGAACGCGGTCACCTACGGCAACGAGTTCTCGCTCCAGGCCAAGCCCGCCCTCACCAAGTCGCTGCCGGGGGCGAAGGCGCTCGCACCCGCCCTGCGCGAGTTGCAGCCGTTCTTCACCCAGACGGTGGGCCCCCTCCAAACGCAGGTTCGTCCGTTCACCCAGACCCTCTACGGAGGCGGTTCGCCCGGACCGATCAAGGCACTCCAGCTCGCGTCTCAGGGGCTCGGCTATTCGACCGAGCCGCTGAAGTCAGGGCTGACCGACTTCAACTCGATCTTCAATGCCCTCGCCTACAACCCCGAGAACTCCGCGACCAAACAGTCCTACCTCTTCTGGTTGCAGTGGTTGAATCGGAACACGAACTCCACGCTCAGCCTCGAAGACGCCAACGGCCCGCTCGGGAGGGCAACTGCGCTGCTCGACTGCAATACCCGCAACTACGCGCAGTCGGTGGAGGCCTACGACCCTTATCTGAGCACGATCATCGCGCTAGCCGGGCTGCCGACCCCTCAGCAGCTCGGTATTCCGAATCCAAACGACCCCGACCAGTGCGTCCCCTACCCCTAGGCAGCCATGGGCAAGAGCAAACCAAAACTCTCGCAGGTGGTCATCCCGGTCCTCTTCGCGTTCTCCTGCTTCGGGCTGCTTCTCTTCCTTTGGAGTTCGTTCGGTGGTCCGGTTCCTTTCACGCCCGAGGGCTATCGGGTCAAGATCCCGTTCAAGGAGGGAACCCAGCTTGCGGTCGAATCAGATGTGCGGATCTCGAACGTCTCAGTCGGCAAGGTCAAGGCGATCGACCTCAACACCGGGGATGGTGAGGGGGAGACCGGGACTGCCACCGCGACGATCGAGCTCGATACCCAGTACGCACCGCTGCCCGCGGACAGCCGCGCGATGCTGCGCCAGAAGACTCTGCTGGGTGAGACCTACGTGGAATTGACCCCCGGTACCCGGAGCGGTCCGGATCTCGCCGAGGGCGACACTCTGCCGCCCGCTCAGGTGGCCGAGTCGGTCCAGCTCGACGAGATATTCCGCTCGCTCGACGAGAGGACCCGTCTCGCGTTCCGCGTCTGGATGCAGGGCTCCGCCGCGGCCACCGATGGCAACGGCTACGCGATCTCGACCGCCTTCGGGACGCTCGAGCCCTTCACCGCCGATGCCAACCGGTTGGTGCAGATTCTGGCCACCCAGGACGCTGCGGTCAGCGGTTTGTTGAGGAATGGCGGCGAGGTCTTCGAGGCTCTGAGTGAGCGGCGCGGACAGCTGCGCGGTCTGATCGAGAACGCCGACACCGTCTTCACCACCACAGGGAATCGCGACGATGATCTCCGTGACTTGTTCGTGGCGCTGCCTACCTTCCTGCGCGAATCGCGGCTCACGCTGCGCAAGCTCGACAGCTTCTCCTCCACTGCGCAGCCCGTGGTCAACAGCATGCTGCCCGCCTCCAAGCAGCTCAGCGGTACCTTCGAGCAGCTCGCGAAGCTCTCACCCCAGGCCGAGGGATTCTTCGTCGGGCTGAAGCAGGTCGAGGACAACTCCACTGCGGGTATCCCCGCGCTGCAGACGATGGTGGATCCAACCTCGACCGCATCGCAGGGCGGGTTCAAACCGCTGCTCGCCCAGTCGACGCCGTTCACGCGTCAGGTGACCCCGATCCTCAACGGCTTGAGCGACTACCGCCGCGAGTTCGCCTCGACTCTAGGTAACGTCGCCGCGGCGACGAATGCGATCCTCGTTTCGCCTGGTACGACCCGGAAGGTCAAGGTGTTGAGAACTTCGACGGCATTGAATCCTGAGTCTCTGGTCGGCAGCGGCAGCATCGGTCGCTTCGAGACCTCCCGCGGAAACCCCTACGTGGCGGCCGTGCCCACCGGTGATCCACCACTCTTCTTCGGCCCGCTGGCCGGGTTCGAGACCAGGCAGTGCTCGAGCGGCGCGAGCGCCACCATCACCAACGGAGGGAGTACCCCCTTCACCCCGCTCCAGTTCAGCCGGATTCAGCAGTTCGCGTTCGGTGGCCCGCCCACCACCGCTACCGTCCCCACACCCACCTGCGTCCAGCAGGGGGACTTTGCCTCGATCGGGTTCCCCTCCGAGAACACCCAGTACCAGCACGTCTGGCCGCTTCCTTAGCGACCAACCTCGAAGGCGACCGCAACTATCTGAGGTATGCGGGTTTATACTGAGTGCGCACCGTCACTCAATGGTGTTTCATGCAGTGGACAGGGATCCGAGGAGGGTCCTGAAAACGACAGGAGAGGTAGGAATCTGATGCGTAGAAGAAAAGTTCTTGCAACTGCAGGAGCGGCCTTGGGCCTCTTTGCCTTCACGGGCATCGCCATGGCTGCTCCCTCGCCGCCCGCGCCGACGC
>JAUMFR010000155.1:4572-10851 GCA_032119755.1 Solirubrobacterales bacterium
GTGCCGTTGGCAACCGGCAAGTACCAGACCGCCGGCTATATCGGCATCTCGACCGGCACCGCCAAGTTCAAGCCGGCCGGAAGCCCCAACGGTGAGGTCGGCTTCGTCAGTGGCTTCACCAAGCCGAGCGGCAAGCTGCTCACCAAGAAGAGCTGGAAGAACGTCGCCATGACCTTCCGGACAGCGACCGGTAACGGTGTCTATCCCGGTACGGGAATCCCCGATCCGGCAGTCCGGGCGCAGGTCGTGTTCTCGAGCAACCTGAAGTTCAACGTCACCAAGGCGGTGCCCTGTCCGCAGTCAGCTGTTGCTGGCCTCAGCACGGCACTCGCCAGGGCCGCCTGCCCCAACTCGATCGTTGGTGGCGGAGTTGCTCGTGTCCGGGTTCCTGGTTTCTTCGAGTTGTTCGGGGAGACCCAGGTCGAACTGACTGGATTCCGCGGTGAGACCGACACAGCGGGCAACCCGACGGTGATCCTGTTCTCTCGCGCGGAGTCGCTGGGTACCGGGTCGGCGCTGATCGGCACCCTCGTTAACAAGCCGAGCTGGGCTTCCGGTGCGGACTACGGCAAGATGCTGGATGTGTTCATCCCGCTGCTCGCAAGTGGTACGACCTCGCTGACGGAGTTCGAGCTGACGGTCGGAAACGGATACAAGGCCGGATTCATTCAGGCGAAGTGCGTCAAGCCGACCTTCAAGTCCTCGAGCAAGTTCTACTTCTCGGCCAAGGATCAGGAAGGCGGAGGGGCCGATCCGGTTGAGGACAGCTACCTGCCGGCAGGCAAGAGGGCAGTCGACAGCAAGAAGTGCGGCTGAGCTTCTCACCAGCAAGACAAGAATCAACAAAACGCATCGGTTTCGGAAAGGGGGGCGGCCATCAGGCCGCCCCCCTTCCTTTATCGGTCGAATCGACTCGGGAGTGAAACTTCCAGTCGAGCAGGGTGTTTAGGATTCAGAAGCTGAACCGATGGAAGCGCTCCTAGAAAGATCCAGAGATTTCCTCGCCGCTCCGGCGGCTGCCCCCTCGCTTCGCGAGCGGCGCAAGAGGCGGGTCAAGATCGTGTTCGTCGTTGCGCTCGCCTGTCTCGTGGTCAAGACCGGGTCCGGTCATGCAGCGCAGACCCAGACACTCGGTCTGGGGGTTTCTCCGACCAAGTTGAAGCGCGACAAGCGCAAGCCAGCCACCATCGCCATTACCTCCACGACCCTCAACGAGACTGCGCTGAACAAGATCCCGAGCCCGACGGTGTACGCAACCTTCAATTTCGACGACGACTTCGTCTTCAACGGCAAGATCGCTCGCCAGACGATCTGCCGTCGGGAGTGGCTCGACAGTCTGAGCACACAGCTGGCCATAGCCCGTTGCCCGAACTCCGTTCTCGGGACTGGCGCCGCCGTGGCCCGTTTTCCCTGGCCGGTAGACGAGAGTCATCCTGACGGCTACGAGGAACTCGCGACAGAGCTGACTGCGTTCAAGGGCCCCGCGGAGGCGGGGACGGGGCGACCGCAACTGGTCATCCTCGCGCGGGTCGAGAGTGCCGCTTATGGAGGAGCGCTACTCGGGACGATCAGACCGTCTCGCAGCGGCAAGGATTTTGGTTACCGCCTGGACATCTCCGTTCCTACCTTCCTCGATGGACTCGCAGCGCTGACTGATTTCGAGATCAGGATCGGCGGAGGTAACGGTCGGGGCTACGTGACTGCGAGGTGCGCTGACCGCAATCGGATGTTGAACATGAAGGGTCGGATCACCTATCTGGACGGGAGCTCCCTCGGTGCCTCCGCGAGTTCCCGCTGTTTCCCGGTTTGACCGCCTCCTCGTTGCGGTAGAGTCGCCAACGACATAGGTCGGTGGTTGCGGCGTCGCTTCCGGTACGGGCGCCCTAGGGAAGTCAGGTGTGAATCCTGCGCGGTCCCGCCACTGTGAGGGAAGCGTCCCGGTCGATTCTCGACCAGGGTCTCCAGATGAAAGCCACTGGGAGCGCCAAGCGACCGGGAAGGCATGGAGATCGATCCCGAGCCAGGAGACCTGCCTCCGGCCAGAAGCCAATCAATCCCTCGAGGAAAGGGGAGGCAGAGATGGAAGTATCGAAGGCGAGGACGCCCTGCGTCCGCAGAGCGTCATTTAGGGACTTGGCCCTGGTTGGGGCGATCGTCGCAGCCCTGATCTCTACGCCGCTAGCGGTCGTGCCCGCCAGCGCATCCGCCAAACAAGTTCGAGTTCAGGTCAGGGTCGTAGATGGGCTGAGTCGTCAGATGGTGGACGCGGTGGTCCACTCCTCGTCGATGAGGGTGAGGACCTCCCCGCAGGCACTTTGCTTCGGCGAGGGGACTGGTGGCAACGGTGGGTTTGCACCGACCGCTGTACGCGGACCCAACGCAATGGGGGTGTTGGCCGACGCGGCGGCGGAACTCGGGGTTCTGCGCCCGCTCCGGGTGAGTGACTACTACCCGTTCGGCCACACCCTCTGTGGCATCGGTGGGGTGGAGGCCTCCGGGCTCTCGTACTGGGCCGTCTGGATAGGCGCCACCTTCGTCGAGACGAGCGCCGATAACGCCCGGGTCAAGAGCGGTCAGACCGTCATCTACCAGCTGACCGAGCAGTACCCCTCGACGGGCATCCCCGGGCCGGCGCCGAGGGAGGGGCGGCGAGCGGTGGTGGGTGCCCCAGGAGCGTTCCCGGTGACCGGTACCAACGCCGACGATCGTGTACTGGCACGCGATGGCGCACGGGATCTGGTGCGTTGTTCGAGCGGAGTCGACATCGCCTTCGTCGATCCGCGGGACGCGGTGGCCCAAGACTGCGAGGAGGTCCGCAGGGGTTGAGTGGCTCTCGCCTTCGGATTGCGCTCAGTGTCTGCGGCTCGCTCCTGATGGCAGGCCTGCTCATCGGCTGTGGCTTCGGTCCCGGCGAGGAGCGCGGGAATGCCGAAATCTCGGTTACCAGGGATTTCGGGAGGATCGTGATGTACGACGAGCCCCGACCGGTTCGCGACTCGGACGACGTGATGCGACTGCTGACCCGGTCTGTCGAGCAGGTCGAGACCAGCTATGGCGGAGGTTTCGTGGAGTCGATCGACGGGTTTGCGGCGGGAAGCGCCGATGGGTCGCCGGTCGACTGGTTCTTCTACCTCGACGGTAGCGAATCGCCGGTAGGGGCCCTCGAGGCCCAGGTGGAGCCCGGAGATTCGATTTGGTGGGACAGACGGGATTGGTCCGTGACGATGCACGTGCCCGCCGTGGTCGGCTCATGGCCCCAGCCGTTCGAAGGTCACCCCGGCGCTGTCGATGTGGAGTGCCTCATGGCGAGCCCTGTCGGTTGTGACGGGGTGGTGCGGGACCTGACGCGAGCGGGGGCACGGGTCGCGAAGGTCGAGAGGAAGACCACCTCGCTTCGCGTGCTCGTCGGTCCCTGGAGTCGGCTGCGCGATGATGAGGAGGTCCGGGTTCTGGCGAGGGGACCCTCGCAGAGTGGGGTGTACGCGCGCTTCGTCCCGACTACGGATGCAGGCTGGCTGCTGCAACCGCTCGACTCCCGGGGAGGCAAAGTCGGTCGTCCCGCCCGCGCGGGACTGGTGGCAGCGCTGTCTGACCGACCGGATCGAGTCACCTGGATCGTCACCGGGTCGGACGAGGACTCCGTGCCGACAGGTCTCTTCGGTCCTGATCTCGAGCATCGATACGCGGTGGTCTATCCGGAGGATCGGAAGGCACGGCCGGTGGGGGTCCCGAGACCGTGAGTAATTCTCGTCAACAGGCATTGGCTGCCTTCGCCTTCACCCCCGGCGCCAGTCCGCTGCATCGGGCGCATCCCGCGGTAGCCGCTGCCCCTCTGGTGGCGCTAGGGGTAGTCGCTCTGGCGGCGGGTAGTCCACTGGTGATCGCCTCGGCGGGGGTTTCTGCGTGGGTGCTCGGCTGGGCCTGCGGCGCGAAGTCGGCGATGCGTCAGGCTTTGCGATTCTCGATCCCGCTGGCAATCCTGATGATCGTGGTCAACGGTCTGATCAGCCATGCGGGGGCGACGGTGCTCTTCCGGGCTCCTGAGATCCCTGTCATCGGTGGGACCATCACCCTCGAGTCTCTGGCCGCAGGCGGCGTGATCGCGCTGCGAGTGATCTCGGTCGCTCTCCTGTTCGCGGTCTGGTCTGCCTGTGTGGATCCGGACCGGGTGCTCGCAGCGCTTCGACCGGTCGCCCGGCATTCGGCGCTCACCGCGACCCTGGTGTCGCGACTGGTGCCGGTGGCAGCGGCTGACTTCTCCCGATTGAAGGAAGGCGTAGATCTCCGGGGGCCCGCCGCGGCTCCCGTCGGCAAGGCCGAGCTGGCACGTCGTGTCGTAGCGGGTTCGCTCGATCGCTCGGTCGAGGTGGCAGCGACGCTCGAGTTGCGCGGCCACTCACTACGGCCGAGCCGACGTCACAGCACCGGCGAGGCCCTCCGCCATGTTGCAGGGGATGGTCTCTGGCCTCTGGTTTCGGGATGCGCAGTTGCCGTGGCCGTCGGCTTCCTGCTGGGTGCGGGGTTCGCCAGCTTCGAGTCCTATCCGGAGGTGGCGATGGAGGTCTCGTGGCAGGCGCTCCTGCTCACGGCTGCGATCCCCCTTCTGACTCTGCTGTCTCTTGTTCCGTGGGGTCTCGGAGCGAGGAGGTGGAACAGGTGAATCTTCCCGGACACTCTCCGGCGCTTAGGTGTTCCAAGCTGAATTACCGCTACCCGTTGGGGGTGTGTGCCGCATCCGGGGTAACAGGCAAGGACGAGTACGGCCCACTGGCCCTGAAGATGATCGACCTCGAGGTGTCTCGCGGGGAGATGGTGGTTCTCGCCGGGCTCTCGGGATCGGGCAAGACCACGCTTCTCCGTGCTGCCTGCGGTCTGGTCCCGCACTTCCACGGTGGCTATATCTCGGGGGTGCTCGAGGTCGCGGGCCGCGATGTGAGACATCACGGCCCGGCGGAGCTCGCGACCGAGGTCGGCCTGGTCGCCCAGGATCCGGAGTCTCAGGTGGTCAGTACCACTGTCCTCGCGGAACTGCGCCTGCCGCTGGAGTTGCGAGGTGCACGCGAGGGGGAGGTCGCTCGAGCTGTCGAGGAGATCGCACTTGCATTGGGAATCGACCACCTGCTCGAACGTCAGACGGGCACCCTATCCGGCGGTGAACTGCAGCGGGTCGCCCTCGCAGCGGCGATGGTCACGCGCCCAGCGTTGCTGCTGCTGGACGAGGCCACATCCCAGTTGGATCCGGTGGCTGCCGAAGGGCTGATCTGGGCCCTGAGGCGGCTGAACGAGGAGTTCGGCGTTGCGGTTATCTGCTGTGAACACCGTCTTGAGCGATGCCTCGAGGGGGCGGACAGGGCCATAGCGATGAGATCGGGTCGCATCGCCTTCGACGGCGATCCGGACGATTTCCTCGAGTGGTCTCTGGACGAGGAGCCGGACCTCGCGACCCCCGGGGCACATGCCCTTCGTGCCGTCGGGTCAAGTGCAGTGGTATCTCGCCGCAAGGCCCGCCTGGCCCTCGCAGGTGCGTGCTCTCTGGACTCACCCGACAGGTCCACGGTCGGATCAGAGGCTTGCGACCCCTCTGCAGCTCAAGTCCAGACTGCTCTTTCGATACGAGGAGTGGAGGTGTCACTAGGCCAGGGAGGCGGCGAGGTGGAGGCCCTCCGCGGACTGGACATGGAACTGCTGGAAGGCGAGCGTGTGGCGTTGATGGGGGCCAACGGCGCGGGCAAGACGACCCTGCTGAGGCTGGCTGCGGAGTTGATCGAGTCCTCCGAGGGACGCGTGGCGCGTGGGCAAAGAGGAGTCGCGATGCTCCCCCAGCGCCCTGCGGACATGATCGTGCGTCAGCGAGTGGGTGACGAACTCCCGGGCGTGGCCGGGCATGCTGCGCTGCGCGCGGTCGGGCTGGAGGGATTCGAGGACGCGGACCCTCGCGACCTCAGTGGCGGTGAGCGCCAGCGACTTGCGGTGGCGTTGGTCATTGCCGGTCGCTCAGAGGCGAACGATCCACTGCCGTCCACGCTCCTCCTCGATGAGCCTACCCGCGGGATGGACCGTGGGCGGAAGGCCGATCTCGCGGAACTGGCCACCGAGATATCTGGCAGGGGCTGCGCCGTACTCATCGCGACCCATGACGTCGAATTCGCGGCCGGTTTTGCCGATCGCGTAGTACTACTGGCGCGCGGCCGCGTTATCGCGGACGGTGCGGTGAGGGAGGTGCTGTCCAGCGGACTTCACTTCGCTACCGAGGTTTCCCGTCTCACAGACGGTGCGGCG
>JAUMFR010000156.1:0-1612 GCA_032119755.1 Solirubrobacterales bacterium
CCGGTGCGACAGTCGGTCTGGTCGAGTCGGTCGATGTGACCCGTCCCGGAGAGATCGTCAGTCGGCGCGACGGCGGCGAGGCTATGGCGGGCAAAGCGGTGATCGTGATGGACATCACCGATGGCGGCTTCAAGGACTTCCGAGCGGACGCGAGCTGCATAGTCAGGCCACAGTCGCTGATCGGCGAGCGCTTCATCGACTGCCTTCCCACCCAGCCACGCGCCGCCGGAACCCCACCACCGCCGGAACTCGAACAGGTACCCGAGGGGCAACCAGGGGAGGGTCAGTACCTGCTGCCTCTGGAGAACAACGGCAAGGTGGTCGATCTCGACCTGGTGCAGAACGTGATGCGTTACCCGTACCGGGAGAGGTTCAGGATCATCTTCAGCGAGTTGGGCGCCGGTCTCGCCGCTCGGGGTGACGATCTGCGTGGTGTGATCAAGAGGGCGAACCCCGGTTTGCGGGCGACCAACCAGGTACTTCGGATCCTCGCCGAGCAGAGGGACTCCCTCGAGACCCTGGCCGAGAACGGGAACAAGGTCATGGCCCCGCTGGCCAGAGACCGGGCATCCCTGGTGGGCTTCCTGCGGAATGCGGCTATCTCCGCCGAGGCGACGGCCGAGCGCCGCCCGGCACTCGAGGAGGGGATCCGCAAGCTGCCGGCCTCTCTGGTGCAGGTGCGGAAGACGATGAACGAGTTGACCAAGGTTGGCAAGCAGGGAGCCCCGCTGATGGAGAACTTCAAGAAGGTCGCTCCGTACCTGAACGTCGCGACGAAGAAGCTCGCGCCTTTTGCCCAGGCGGGTATTCCGGCTCTCGAGTCGCTCGGTGACGCAGGTGACCTGGTCGGGCCCGACACGGCGGCCACCTACGCGAACGGCTTCTTCGGTGACCTGCAGGCTCTCGGCGACAACCTCGGCACGGTGCCTGACCCCGGCAACCAGTACTCGGTCTCCACGGCCACCGAGATCCAGAAGACCTTCGGAACCTTTGCTCAGACCAACGGGATCGAGTACCTGATGGACACCGTCTACAACCTCGCCGGAGCCACCAACGGCTACGACCAGTACGGCCACTTCCTCCGCGGAAACGTGCTGATCACCGGCTGCCCGGATTATCGCGGGACCCCGCTCTCAGGCTGTATCGCCAACTGGGGAGGCCGTACCTCGAGCGCCGCCCAGGCGCCTCTCTCGCGCTACATCGCTACCCCTCCGCCCGGGGCTCGCTTGCTGACCAAGCCGCCTACCGATCTCGAGGGCCTGCCGGAGATCGATCCCACCGACCCTGCTGAAGATGGGGGCGAGCCGGGGACCGAATCACCGACGGATCCGCCCACGGATGGGGCGGGGACCGGTCAGCCGGGGGTCTCCGGCGACCAGAGCGCCGAGAGGAATCTCACTCCGAGAGAGAAGGAGTCGCTGAAACAGAGCCGCGCTGCGATGGCACGGGCGGAGATCCTGCTCCGCTATCTGTTGGGGGTTGGCGGATGAACGGGCGGAAGCGAGTCCAGTCGCTGGCTGCAAGCCCGGTCATGGTCGGCGCGGTGACAGTGCTGGTCGCAACCGTCGCCGTGTTCCTGGCCTATCAGGCCAACACTGGCTTGCCCTTCGTA
>JAUMFR010000157.1:0-5363 GCA_032119755.1 Solirubrobacterales bacterium
GTGGCGCCGCCCCGTCTCGTTCAGGGCCAATCGGGAATACTCCAGCCCAGACGATGGAGGCTGTAAAGGCCGGCAAGGCCTACGAGGTCGGTACCCGCCGTGAGGCTCGGCGCGCCGCCCGCAAGAGGATGGACCGAAGAGGCGCGCTGATCGCGTTCGTCTCCTCGGTCGTCGTACTCGGAGGGCTCGCCGCCCTGATCCTGACCAGCCCAGGATGGCCAGACGTCCGGGACACCTTCTTCTCTCCCTCTGCCTTCGCCGACTCCTTCCCCGAGATCCTGAAAGCGTTCAGGATCGACGTGGCGATGTTCCTCGTAGTCGAGGTCATCGTGCTGATCTGGGGACTGGCGGTCGCGCTGGTACGCACCTCCAGCGGTCCGGCGCTCTTCCCCGTGAGGTTCCTCGCAGCGATTTACTGCGACATCTTCCGCGGCATCCCGACGATCCTCCTCGTCTACCTGGTCGGATTCGGGATACCGGCCCTCGGCCTGTCCGGCGTCCCGACCGATCCGATCATCCTCGGTGGGTTCGCGCTGGCGCTCTCCTATGGCGCCTACGTCTCCGAGGTGTATCGGGCAGGGCTGCTGTCAGTGCACAAAGGACAGAAGGACGCGGCTCTCGCGATCGGCCTCGACGAGCGCCAGTCGCTCAGGTTCGTCGTCCTGCCTCAGGCAGTGAGGCGCGTGATCCCGCCGCTGCTGAACGACTTCATCGCTTTGCAAAAGGACGTCGCCCTGGTTGCGATCCTCGGGGTTGTCGAGGCGTTCCGGGTGGCCCAGATCGATGCAGCAGCGAACTTCAACTACACGCCGCTATTGGCAGCGGCACTGCTCTACCTGATCATCACGGTGCCGCTCGCCCGATTGCTCGATCGGATGGACCTGACCACCGGAGGGAAGGCCAAGTGAGTCCGGGCACGGTGATCGAGGTCGAGCGGGTGACCAAGTCGTTCGGGGAGCTCGAGGTCCTGCGCGGGATCGACTTCGAGGTCAAAGAGCACGAGGCGATTGCGGTGATCGGCGCCTCCGGGTCGGGAAAGTCCACCTTGCTGAGATGCGTCGACCTGCTGGAGGAGATCGACGACGGTGACATCTACCTCGACGGCGAGGTCATCACCGATCCGTCGGTGGATCAGGTTGCGGTGAGGCGCAGGCTGGGGATGGTCTTCCAGGCCTACAACCTCTTCCCTCACCTCACCGCGATCGAGAACGTGATGCTCGGCAGCACGCGCGCGCACGGCCTCGGCAAGGTCGAGGCGGATCAGCGGGCAAGGGATCTGCTCGGGAGGTTCGGACTCGGCGACCGGGCCGACGAGAAGCCCGATCGTCTATCGGGCGGTCAGCAGCAGAGGGTTGCGATCGTTCGGGCGCTCGTCGCCAACCCGCGAGCGCTCCTCCTCGACGAGGTGACCAGCGCGCTGGATCCGGAGTTGGTGGGGGAGGTGCTCGAGGCAGTCAAGGAGTTGAAGGAAGAGGTCGGGGTGACGATGCTGATCGCAACCCACGAGATGGGCTTCGCTCGTGAGGTGGCAGACCGGATCGCCTTCCTTTACGAAGGCCGAATCCTCGAGATGGGGACGCCTTCCGAGGTGCTCGATTCCCCCCGCAATGCGGAGACCCAGCAGTTCCTCAGGCGACTTTCGGCCGCCGCCTAGTAAAGAAGCAGCGTCGCGGGTCAGAGACCGAGGTCGCGCACCACGCCGGGCTTCATCGCGGTCACCCGGACGAAGAGGGGGTGGGGCACGTCTACCGGGTTCGCGCGGAATCCAACCGCGGATCCCTCGGGGGAGATCTCGTTGAGCTCGGTTGCGAGCTCGCGCGCGTTCTCCTCGGTGAGGGCGCCGACGATCAGGTAGTGGAACCGGCGTCGCACGGGGAGGTCCCTGTCGTGGAGCTGCTTGGCGAAGTTCCGGGCCTCTTTCAGGCTCGGCAGTTCCACGATCGCCTCCCAGTCGTAGTGGCCGGTCTGCTCGAACTCGCGCCGAGCGCGCTCCTCGTGGCCCTCGATTTCCGCCTCGAGTTCCGCTCCGGTCTCCGGCATCGGTTCCGACGCCGGCTTCCACTCGTCTGCCCCGGGATGCCAGCGCATGAGCTGCACTTCGCCGCTCAGACCCTCGTGCTCGAGCAGGTTGCGGACGGTCCTCTCGGCCTCTTCGGCGCTTTGTCTGTGCCAGGCGTAGAGGAAGAGATGCGACCCGTCGCGGGTGACGATGATCGATCCCCCTAGGAGCTTCCGCGCCTCATCGTCGAGGTGCAGTGAGTTGAGCTTGTCGCCCAGACTCTCCCCGTGCTGATCGGCTTCGAGGTGGACCTCGACTCGCCATTCGTCTGTGTGTCGGGGATCTGGTGCGTCGGCGCTCATCTGTTCCTCTCGTTGCGGTTTGGGGATTCGGTCGAGATCAGAGTTCGAGTAGGTGCCCGTCGGGACCAAGATTGATTATGCGGGTCGGACCAACCTCGGAGGTCTGTCCCCATGCTTCGTGGATGTGTCCACAGACCGCAAGCGGTGGCTGCTTGTCTTCGATAGCGGCGAAGATCGCCTCGCTTCCGAGGTGATCGCCCGAGCTGGACCGGTCGCAGTGTCCCTTCGGCGGGGAGTGGACGATCAGCACTGCACCATCGGGAAAGCCGGCGAGGGCCTCGGTTGCCTCCTCATCGGAGAGATCGAAGCTCCAGTCCCAGGGGGTGGTGGGGATGCCGGCACCGAGGCCGAAGAACTCTTGCCCGTCGATGGTGGTCGAGTCGCCATGCAGGACCTGCGCCGAGGTCCAGTCGGCTTTCGATACGGCTTCGCGGAGGGCGTCCGCGGTTTCGTTGTTCCCCGGGACGAGCAGTGCAGGCTTTGTGATGGCGGCCAGGGAGGCGATCGCTTCGTCGAGACCTTCGTGTTGGGAGGCGAAGTCACCGGCGCCGATCACGAGGTCGACCTCGTCGCTGCCTGCTCGCTCGACCAGGCTGGCGGCTTTCTCGTTGCTGCGGTGAAGATCGCTGAAGGCGAGGATCTGCATGGGTCGAGCGATCATAGGGGCCGAGACAAGCGGGAGCGAAGCGCGTCTCAGGCGTGGGCGGGCGGGCAGTTGCGGACTGTGAGCAAATACACATATTGCCGCCGCTCGAGCTGTCACTCTCTCCAACCCGATGCCCCCGTCAGGACACAGACGCCTCACGCTCTATCGAGCCTTGGCTATCTCGGCACTCGTGCTGGCTTCGCTCGCCTGCCTGGCTGCCTTGATCTATGGCGCCTCGGGTGCGATCGCGCAGCGCTCGGTGCCCGGAAGCGACGGTCCCTCGAACGCCGTGGCCGAGACGCGCGATCCGCAACCAGTGGCCCCGAAACCGAAGCGGACCTTCGCGCCGCAGGAACTCGGCTTCGACGGTCCGTCGAGCCTGCTCAAATGGTCGGCCCGCGCCCACCCCAAACATGTGAAGAACGCTCTCCGGCAGGTCGATGACCTTCTCGGCGTATCCAAGCCGACACTGGCCTCCATAGCTAGTTGTGAATCTGGCGGTCGACCCGATGCGGTGTCGTCCGACGGAACCTATCGAGGTCGCTACCAGTTCAGTGTCAGCACCTGGAAGTCGGTGGGCGGCAGGGGCGATCCGGCCAAGGCGCCAGGCTGGGAGCAGGATGTCCGCGCAGCGCTACTGATGGATGCCCGCGGCTCTTCCCCTTGGCCGAACTGCGGCTGACCGGCCGAAGAAAAACGGCCCCTTCGCGAGGAGCCGTTTTCCCAAAGGCCTGTTCCTCGATGCCTCAGCCTGTGACGGCTCGCGGCAGGGCTACCCGCACGGTGATCGACCGGGACTTGCCGCCGATCTCCTTGGCGGTGACGCGGATCTTTCCGCCGCCGCTCGACGCCAGCTCTTGACGCAGCAAATCGCTGTAGCCGAGCAAGACCGTCGACTTCTTGCCGGCCTTGACCTTGACCGTGCGCTTCACGAGCTTGCCGGAGCCACCCTTGAGCTTGCCGGTGAGGCGGATCCGGCACGCCCCGCTGTCCGCACAGCCGACCTTCACCATCAGCGAATCGGTGCCGCCATTGCCCTTTGCCTTGAGGAAGGGCTTGCTGGCCGACTTGCAGGGTCGTGCAGCCTGGGTCTTCGAGCCGTAGACGTTCAAGTCGGCGCCGATGACGGTATTCGTCGTGGTCTCGTATGTAGAAAGGTAGGTGCAGTCGTAGGCGTTGAAGGTGACCTGCGCCCGATAGGGCGCGTCGTAGCTGGCAGGAGTGGTCAGCCACTCGGGCGAATCGGAGACCTGCATGCCGTTCCCGTTCGTCTTCCATCCGATGATGGCCGCTTCCCCGTAGATTCCCGTGAAGTAGGCGGCGTTCGTCGTCATGTAGTACTGATCAGCCGTCGGATGGGCCACCAGTTTCACTCGGATGCCATTCGAGAACGAGCCCGCAGGATTATCAGGAAACGAATCCTGTGCCGTCGGCGCTCCGACCGAGCTTCCGTCCGAGGCCTTGATCCGCTGGAACATCGCAGGGTAGTCTGTCTCGTCGAGGTCGATCCAGATCACCCCGTACTCGTCGCGCGCAGCGTTGTAGGCCATATCCGGGTTCTGGGTGCTGTCATCGCTGTTGCTCTGCAGCATCCGCTGTGAGCCGATCGGCGACCCGGTCGAGTCGAGCAATTGGAACCAGGGCCGATACGGATCGCCGCCTGAGGAAGGGTAACTCTTGACTACCAGCCCGAAGTTGTCCTGTTTGGGTGAGTAGTCGATTGCCAACTGGTGGTAGTCGTCCCAGAAGAGATCCCCGCTGGACGACATCAAATCGAGCTCGCTGGCTCCTTCGACCGTTCCGTTGGCCGACACGAATCGACCGGTGGGAAATCCAGTCGAGTCGTACTCAGACCATGCAACGAGGAAGCGTTTGTCCTTGGTCGAATACGCGATGTCGGTGGACTGACAGCAGTCCTCGACCGGGCTCGTGTTGAGGACTTTCGCAGCCCCGTCCGCTGTGCCGTCGGCGTTCAGGAACCGGGCGACGGCAGTGTCGTTGATGGGATTCACATAGCTGACGACCCACCCACCCGTGACCGGGTTGTAGGCGGCGCCGTAGGTCTGACCGCTGGCGGCCTCACCGAAATCGAACTCGTGTACGTCTCCTATTGGTGCCCCGTTCGCCGAGAAGACCTGTGAGAAGTAACTGATGGTGGCGACCTGGAACTTGTAGCCGAATACGAGCACGCGGCCGTTGTTCGGGTTGGTCGCAGTAGCGTGGTATTTGCCGGCGGAGCCGCCCTGGTCTATCTGCGGGTTCCAATCGGTCATCTGGAACGGGTCGGCGCTCGCCGCAGCAGGCATCACGAGGATTGCCAACGAGACGACTGAGGTCACGATTCAGCAGGGGAGCT
>JAUMFR010000158.1:0-5273 GCA_032119755.1 Solirubrobacterales bacterium
AGCCGATCGAGGTGATCACCGCGACCTGCCTCCTCAGTGGATGCAGTGCGATTACCACGAGCAGCGCCACCAGCGCGCAACCGATGCCGGTGCGTGAGAGGGTCAGATACGAGGCCAGCACCAGCATGGGCAGTGCGGCACAGGCGAGCGCAGCCCATCGCGGCTTACGTGCAACCGCGCCGAGCCCGGTCAACAGCGCACCCCCCATGGCGAACATCTCGGCCAAGCCGTTCCAGTTGCGAAGCGGGTAGCTGAGCCTGACCAGAACCTGCCCGCCGAGATCCTCGGCCGTCCCGTAATCGGGAAACCAACCCTTTCGCAGTTGGGAGAGGATCCCGATCGCGGCCACCGCGACGATCGCAGCGGCAACCCCCCAGAGCAGCGCTTTCGCATGTCGGGGTGGGGTGGCCAGCACTGCCAGCGCGAGGATCCCCCCGAGAGTCAGCACTCGTTCGACCTCGACCATCCCCCGTTCCGCGCTCGGCGACCAGATGATCGCGATCGCCGTCCACGCGGCGAGGGCCGCCATTGCGCCGAGCATCACGAAAGCCGATCGTCCCGGTTTTCCGACGGGAACCACGCCCAGTACACCCAACACGGCGACCGCCCACCACGCCAGCAGGCCGACCTCCGCCCTGGCGGTCAGCTCGTAGCCGCCGCCTCGCATGGCGAGATAGAACAGCCCGGTTGCTGCGGTCACACCGGTCAGCAGCGCGGCGGTATCGGCTCTCGATCGCGTCCGGCCTTTCCTTCCGAAACTTTCTTCAGCCTTGGGGGTCATAGTCATCACCTAACCTAATCAGCAGGACGCAGGCGTGACAGCCTGCTCTCTCGCCCTTGAAACAGACACTCCGAACACCCGCCTCCGTTCCCACCTTCGTCTTGGTGTCAGCCACCTTTCTGGTGGCGCTGCTCGGATCTTGCGCTTTGAGTCTCTCAGGGATGGTGCCCGGATCGATCAGCAACGCCCGAGCCGATGTGATCGACGAGTACGAGGAGCCACCGCCCCCGGTACCAGAACCGCGTCCCGAACCTACCCCCGGTGGTTCGGACAAGCCATCACCATCGGTCGACTCAGGGTCGGGTTCGGATTCAGGGAACTCCTACGACTACGGGAGCGCATACTCGGCCCCGTCCAGCGGGGAGAGCAGCGGCAAGAAGGGCAAAGGCAAGGCCGGTCGGAAGCAAGCCGACCCGGCCTCGAGAGCTCCCGCTGCGGTCGCAGTGAGTCTGGACCCTCCCTCCGGTGACTCGTCGTTTCTCTCCGCGGCCCTGGGTGGCATGGGCTGGCTCCTGCCGAGCTTGATGTTGCTCGTCCTCTTTACCGCTGTGATCGCGAAACGGTTCGACCGGTCCAAGGCCAAGGCACCGCGAGTACCTCGCTCCGGGCAATGACCCGGGCCAAGACGTCTGCGGTTTCGCTCCGGTACCTGGCGCCTGTCTTCACGGCGCTCCTCCTGATCTTGGGAATCTGGTCCTCGGTTCCTCCCGGATCGGCAGAGGCAGCCGATCGCCCGCTCTACCAACTCGCGCTCTACGACAACGCAGAGTTCATGGATCCGGCCACCCCGGAGCCACAGCGCGCCTTCTGGCTCGATCAAGCTGACGAAGGTGGGACGGGCTTTATCCGCCTCGATCTGATCTGGAGGAGTGCCGTCGTCGACGAGTCGGTCGCACCGACCGCACCGGGCAACCCCGCGGATCCGAACTACGACTTCTCCGCTTACGACGCGGCAGTGCGCGCCGCCAACCAGCGAGGGATGCAGGTCCTGCTCACCATCTGGGGAGCCCCGGAGTTCGCCGAGGGTCCCGGCAGGCCTCCCCTCGAGTGCGCCGAGGGAGAGATTCCCCCCGCGTGCGCCGGAAAGGGAACCTGGAAGCCGAGCGCCTCCGCCTTCGCCGATTTCGGCGCTGCGGTGGCGACCCGTTACTCGGGTTCGTACACGCCGCCAGGATCAGGCTCGCCTCTCCCGCGAGTCAGATACCTCCAGGCTTGGAACGAAGCGAACCTGTTCAGCTTCATGAACCCCCAGCTCAACCCCGACGGTTCGCCCTTCGTGGCAGGTCATTACCGCTCGATGCTGAACGCCTTCTACGACGCGGTGCACGCTGCTCAACCCGGCGCGGTAGTGATCGGACCGGGGACCGCACCGGCGGGACCCGGTACCGATTCCGATCTCGCGCAGGTGCGCACCGGCCCACTCGACTTCATGCGGCAGATGTTCTGCGTTCGCGAGTCCGGCGGGCAGGTGAGAGTCGACTGCTCTTCCAAACCGAAACTCGACGTGTTCGCTCACAACGCCATCCCTTCCGCAAACCGGGACATCGGCGCGCTTCCGTACTACCCGAACTCGGATCTCCGCCCCTCCAACTTCGAGCGCGGAACACGTTTGCTGAGGGCGATCGAGAGACTCGGTCAGGTCACGCCGTCCGTATCCGGTGGTCGCTCGATCTGGGCGACCGAGTTCTGGACCGGCAGTAATCCTCCTGATCCGGGAGCACCCAGTCTTCGCAGTCAAGCCGACACGATCCAGCGGGCGATGCGAATGCTCTGGCAGAAGGGTGCAGATCTGTTCCTCTACTTCAAGCTCCGCGACCAGGTCCCCTACGACCCGGTGAGCAATCCCGAAGGATGCACGAGGCAGTGCAATGTCGGTCTCTTTCCCAACTCCGCGACTTGGCCGTTCACCGTGGCCGACCAACCACCCAAGCCGGCGATGACCGCATTCACATTCCCCTTCACCGTCGAGCGCGTCTCCTCGAAGGCCGCTACCGCGTGGTTCAGACCGCCCTTGAAGGGCAACGCGGTTATCGAGCAACTGATCAGGGGCAAGTGGACCCAGATTGCGAAGCTCGGCACCCGCAACGGAGTTCCTGTGACCGCCAAGCTCGTCCTTGCCGGCAAGGCCAAGCTTCGAGTCCGGATGGGCTCCCGGACGAGTCTCGTCTGGTCGCTCTACGGAAAGGGCTGACTGAAGGAAGCATCTCTTGCGCACCGGCCCGGCCGTCGTTTGGATGCTGGCGCGCTATATTCACTGCACCTCAGGCCCCGCGGCCGGAGGTTTTTTTCGTAAAGAGGTCCAAAACTTTGAAGGGGAGTTGAGCAATGGCCGGAGATCAGCGCATAGGTGTGACCCTCGCATGCGAGGAGTGCAAGCGACGAAATTACGAGACGATCAAGTCGAGGCGCAACTCCCCGGACCGCATAGAGATGCGCAAGTACTGCCGCTGGTGCGGACGCCACACCCCACATA
Organism: Solirubrobacterales bacterium; assembly: GCA_032119755.1. Classification (GTDB taxonomy): domain Bacteria; phylum Actinomycetota; class Thermoleophilia; order Solirubrobacterales; family 70-9; genus CAIUSP01. The sequence goes on from JAUMFR010000158.1 coordinate 3,255, forward strand.
AGGAGACCCGCTAGGGATCTCCGCCTCAGGCGGACCAGGGCATGGCAAAGTCGAGAGCACAGCGAAAAGCCGAGCGCAAGCGGCGCGAGCAGGAGCAGGCAGCCGGAAAGCAGGAGCAGGCAGGCGCCGAGGGCGCTGCTGGATCTAGCGACGCCGCTGCCGAATCCCGCGCCCAGCACGACACTCAGGTTCCGGTGTCCGGCGATGTCGCCGAAGTAGAAGCCGTGATCGAGACCGGCGCGAACGTTGCCGACTACGGCGAGCACACCAAGGCTCCGGATGAGGACGTCCCCTCAGGCGAAACCGCTGCCACGGAGAACCCGATCGGCTCATCTACGGCACCTGCCGTTCCTGGTGTGACCGGAGGGGTAGAGCCCGGCCCGCCCCCGACCACCGAGCCTTCTGCCGCACCCAAGCCCGGCAAGGAGACCCGCCGTCAGCGCAAACGCCGCGAGGCAAAGGAGCGCCAAACTGCCGCAGCTGCGACCGCGACGAAAGAGTCACCCAAGAAGGAGAAGGAGAAGAAGGGTGGCCGTAAGACGAAACCACTCCCCGAGACCAAGGCCGAGCCAAAGCAGCGCGGTCGGGTGGTCGCCTTCCTCGTATCCTGCTGGGCAGAGCTGAAGCGCGTCCAGTGGCCTGACCGTGACACCCTGATCCAGGCCTCCGCGGTGACGATCCTCTTCGTCGCTGCCTGCGCCGCGTATCTGGGCGTCCTCGACACGGTCTTCAGCCGCCTCGTCAACCTGATCCTCTAACCGGCGCAACCAACCGCAACCAAGAGAAAGAGACACACCGACAGATGTTCCACTGGTACGTAATCAACACTTACTCAGGCCACGAAAACAAGGTCAAGCAGAACCTCGAGCATCGGATCCACTCGATGGGACAGAGCGTCAACGTGCGCGACGTGGTGGTACCCACCGAGCAGATCACCGAGGTCAAGGATGGCCAGCAGGTACAGGTGGAGAAGCGCACCATGCCCGGCTACGTCCTGGTTCAGATGCAGATGACCGACGAGTCCTGGGGAGTGGTCAAGAACACGCCGGGAGTCACCGGCTTCGTCGGTTCGCGCACCGACCCGGTGCCGCTGCCGAAGGCCGAGGTAGACAGGATGCTGAACCGCGAGACGGCTGAGCGTCCGCGCACCCAGGCCCAGTTCGCCATCGGCGAGTCGGTCAAGGTCATCTCCGGCCCCTTGGCTGACTTCTCGGGTGAGATCGCCGAGATCAACGACGACTCGCAGAAGCTGAAGGTGCTGGTCTCGATCTTCGGCCGGGAGACCCCGGTCGAGGTGAACTACGACCAAGTCAAGAAGATCTAACCTCACTCGAGAGAGGACCACCAGAACCCATGGCACCCAAGAAAGTAATGACGCTGATCAAGTTGCAGATCCCTGCGGGGGCTGCCAATCCGGCTCCGCCGGTGGGTCCCGCCCTGGGACAGCACGGCGTCAACATCATGGAGTTCTGCAAGGCATTCAACGCCCAGACCCAGCAGGACTCGGGCACGATCATCCCGGTGGAGATCACCGTCTTCGAGGATCGCTCGTTCGAGTTCATCACCAAGACTCCGCCGGCCGCGTTCCTGATCAAGGAAGCTGCCGGACTGCAAAAGGGCTCTGGTGAGCCCCACACCAACAAGGTCGGATCGATCACGGTCGACCAAGCTCGCGAGATCGCCGAGAAGAAGATGCCCGACCTGAACGCCAACGATCTCGACGCCGCAACCAAGATCATCGCCGGCACCGCGCGCTCGATGGGCGTGACGGTGGAAGGGCTCGAGTCCTGATGGCTGGCCGCAGCAAACGCTACCGCGATGCGGTCGGCAAGATCGACCGCGACAAGGCCTACCCGCCCAAGGAGGCGATCCACAAGGTCAAGGAGGGCGCCAAGGCAGGCTTCGACGAGACGATCGAGCTCCACGTGTTGCTCGGGGTAAATGTGCGTCACGCTGAGGAGCAGCTGCGCGGGACCCTCGCGCTTCCCTCAGGGCTCGGCAAGGACGTCTCCGTTTGTG
>JAUMFR010000159.1:0-6444 GCA_032119755.1 Solirubrobacterales bacterium
TCGCCGACCGATCCCAGCAGCCTCAGGCTCGAGAGATCGCTGCCTTCCGGGTACTTGGAGCCCCACTTCATGAACGCCCGGATCGCGGTCGGTGCGGTGTAGAGGGTCGTCACCCCATAGCGCTCGACTATCTCCCACCAGCGTGCTGGCGTTGGGTAGTCGGGGGCACCCTCGTACATCACGCTGGTCGCTCCGTTGGTCAGTGGCCCGTAGACGATGTAGGTGTGACCGGTGATCCAGCCGATGTCTGCGGCGCACCAGTAGACATCGCTTTCGGGCTTCAAGTCGAAGACCAGCTCGTGCGTCGCGGCAGCTCCGGTCAGGTAACCACCGGTCGTGTGGAGGATGCCCTTCGGCTTGCCGGTCGATCCCGAGGTGTAGAGGATGAAGAGCGGATCCTCCGCATCCATCACCTCCGGCTCGCAGGTCGCCTCGGCGGCAGCCACTTCCTCCTGCCATGAGAAATCGCGCCCGTCGGTCATCTCCGGCCCTGTGCCGCAGCGGTCGACTACGAAGACCCGCTCGACGCTTGGCATCTCACCCATCACATCTTCGAGCGCGTCTTTCATCGGTACTGCTTCCCCGCGTCGGAGAGTGGCATCGGCGGTGACTAGCGCCTTGGCCTCGGAGAAGGCCATCCTGTCCTTGACCGATTCGGGGGAGAATCCACCGAAGACCACGTTGTGGATCGCACCTATCCGTGCGCAGGCGAGGATCGAGGCGACGGTCTCGGGGAGCATCGGCAGGTAGATCCCGACCACGTCTCCCTTGCCGATGCCGTGGGAGCGCAGCACGTTGCCGAAGCGCTGGGTCAGGTCGAGCAGCTCGGCGTAGGTGACCGCACGCTTCTCGTCTCCTTCGCCCTCCCAGTGGAACGCGACGCGCTCACCGAGGCCCGCTTCGACGTGGCGATCCAGACAGTTGACCGAGGCATTGAGTTTGCCGTCCGCGAACCAGCGGGCAAAGGGAGGATTGGACCAGTCGAGGATTTCCTCGAAGGGCTCTATCCACTCGAGCTTGCGGGCCCACTCCGCCCAGAAGGCCTCGGGGTCGGCTGCTGCCTGCTCGTATATCGCGGGGTCAGATGCGTTTGCCTGCGCAGCGAATCCAGGCGGGGGAGGGAAGGTCTGCTCGGTATGGAGCAGGACATCCAGTTCGGATCGCCCGGTGGGCAGGTGGGTGGACCGCTCGTCTCTCTTCCGCTCCATCGAGGCGATCGTAGCGCCGGGGCGGCGTCGGGAACGAACTGGTCAGCCGGCGTTACGCAGATCCGAAGCGGGGCTGTCGAGACCGGCCTCGACCCGCTTGTGGTGGGTGCGGATCTCGCTCAGGATCCGCTCCAGGCGTGGCTCACTGGATGTATCCACGTACTCCATCGCCCGTGCGATCGAGGGGTGCACCGCAGCGATCTGGTCGTGCATTGCCTGCGCGACCGCCCGATAGGAGGGATGACCCTCCTGCCCCGAGCGCAACTCGATCATCTGCATGGCTTCGCGGGCGTTTAGATCGAACAGGTAGCGGATCCGGTAGCCGAGGCACAGCGCATACGGCGCGGCCGAGGCCAGACCTTCGGAGTGGAGGCGGTCGAATTCGCCAGCCGAGATCTCCAGCGCGCGGGAGTACTCGTCAGATACACCTGCCTCGACCAGCTCCTCGGGAACTGCCGCGCCGAGGTCTGGAGTGAGTCCCTGCCACTGGCAGGTCAGCATCCGATGCCGTTGCAGATCGCGGAAGGCGCCGTAGTCGGAAACGACCTCGAACCGGTAGCCGACCGCCTCCCAGCCCCTGCCGGGACGGTGGCGGCGATTCTCCCGGTCGCCCACGAGCTCGGCGATCGAGGCGGCCACCTCGCCGTCATCGAGCTCGGCGACCTTGCGACGGATCTCCGCCTCGCCCACGCTCGACTGTTCGAACAGGCTCGCTGCAAGCAGCTCACGCTCACTGCCGCGGAAGTCGAGCAGTTCCACGGTGGGTCCGTCGTCGGTGCGGCGGCGGCTGTCCAGTCCGTAGCGAGCAGCGGTCCGTTCGGCGGCCTCTCGGCGCGCGCTCAGGTACGAGATCCATTCTCCGCCGCGCTCGGGCCTGTCGACCCGGCTGACGAAGCTCGGGATCACCTTGCTTAGCTCGCCCAGGATCATCCCGCCGAACTCACGCGCTTCGGGCAGGGGCGAGGCCATCATCCTCAACAGCATCTGTTCGTATGCCTGGCCCGATGCGAACATACCGACGTGGCTCAAGGTGGCGGCCGGAAGCAGCCCGCGAAGCAGATCGAGGGCCTTGGCTCGGATCGATCCCTCCCAGGCCTTCTCTGGTTCGTCGCCGCGCGGGAATCTCTCGGCAGCCCAGGCGATCGTCGGCTCCAGTGCGGCCGAGTAGATCGAGAAGATCTCGTCCATCGCCGCGGGGAATTCCGGTCCGAGATCCTCACGCCTGTAGTAGCGATAGCCACTCTGGCCATCGCCCATCTCCATCGGCTGGTCGTAGGGGATGTAGCGGGTGCTCTGCTCGAGGTAGGCCGCCAGGCGCCCGCGCTGCAGGACCTTGGTCAGGATGTTCGAGACCCACTCGCAGGCGATGTGCGCGCCGCCCACCTGGGCGATCGAGTCATCGCCGTAACCGACGAAGATCCGCTCGTAGAGCTCCGCGGCACGCTTTCCCTCCTGACCGGCGAACGGCCGGTCGTCAGCGCCGACGTCTTGAGCGAACTCCTCCAAGTACAGGCGCCTCAGCGTGCCCGGGTAGCGGGAGTAACGGGCGAACAGCGCTCCCTTGATCGTTTCGGGCAGATTGGTGAGCGCGAATACCGGCAGGTCGAGGTTGCTGAAGTGAGGCTCGAGCAGAGCCTTTTCCTCATTGGAGAACTTTTCGACCGGGTAATGCAAGGGCGTCTCATCCTATTGGGGCAGGGTGATGCCTACCGCGCCGGGGTCGTCAGATGATGGCCAGGGCAACGAGGGCCACCACGAGGACGAGCGCGGTCGTCCAGGTGACTGCCTTGGCGGTCAGGCGGTGATCCAGGCCGTAGAGATGGGCGACGATCAGGGCATTGATTCCGCAGGGCATGGCGGCGAGTAGCAGATAGGTTTCGGGCAGGTCGAGAAGCGGCAGCGAGATCGCCCAGAGCACCAGCGGCATCACGATCAGTTTCGAGACCAGGGTCAGGCCGATCGAGGCAGGCGTCGTGTCCGGGTGGTCGGAACCGGCTGTCTCCAACTGCTCCTCTGCGAGTGCCGCCCCGACCGCGAAGAAGCCGATTGGCAGCAGGGCGACGATCAGCACTCGTGAGATGTCCACCGCGAGATCCGGCGCCAGCCATCCCGGCGCCAGCAGACCGGCGATTGCGGCATACAGCGGCGGGTTCCTGAGGAAGAAGGCTTTGATCCTGTCGGCCGCCGTTTCGCCGGCGGTGTCACCGTAGAAGGCACCCACGGCGAACGCTCCCAGGAAGAGCAATGGGGTGGTGACGACGGTGTCGTACAACACCGCCGCCGGAATCTGGTCGAAACCGAGCAGCGCGGCGGTCAGAGGCAAGCCGAGGTAGCCGGTGTTTCCCATCACCGACGAGGTGAGGATCGAGCCTCGGGCCGGGCGGGACACCTTCAACCGCTTGCTGGCGAAGACCGCAAACGCGCCGGTGACCGCGATCGCCACGTAGACCAGCCCGAGGCCGAGTTCCTCGTCCCGGGTGAAGCTCGCTCGCGCGAGATTGAAGAAGATCACCACCGGCAGGACCGTGTAGACGGTTACCACCAGCGTGCGGCGGGCGATCTCGGAGGTGCGTGCCGGCCAGCGGCGCTCTGATGCGACCCCCACCACGACGGCGAGCACGATTGCAGCGGCTGTGATGACCGCGCTCAGGGCTCTACAGGCCGACGGCGCGGGTAATCACTTCGCCGGCTTCGGTTGCCCACCCGACCAGTTGCTCGGGGTAGATCCCGAGCAGTACCGTTGCCACGGCGCAGATCACACCGGTGCCGACGACGAGGACACACCTGCTCGAGCCTGGCGGAACCTCCTCCTGACTCCTTGTTACGGAGTCGGCTTCAGGCGCACCGCCGGCGATCACCGGCATGGGCGACTGGGTCTTTGGGGCATCGGGCTGTGGCTCCATCCAGATTGCCGAGAGCAGGCGCAGGTAGTAGCCCAGAGACACGACCGTCCCGATCACCACTACGACCGCCAGCCAGGTGTAGTCGCCGTCGACCGCTGCCTGGATCAGGAAGAGCTTCCCGATGAACCCTGCGGTTCCGGGCAGGCCGATCATCGACAGCACGCCTATCGTCATCGGCCAGGCAAGCCAGGGTCGCGTGCGGCCGATGCCCGCGATGCCATTCACGTCGTCACCGAATCCGGATTCTCGTTCACGCGCGACCAGCGGAGCGAAGACCGCAAGGTTGGCCAACGCGTAGACGGCGAGATAGAAGATCATCGCTCCGGCGCCCTCGGTGCTCACCACGACCAGACCGACCAGGATGTAACCGCCCTGGGCGATCCCCGAGTAGCCGAGGAGTCTCTTGATCGATCGCTGTCCTATCGCGCCCACGTTCCCGATCACGATCGAGATCACCGCGAGCACCGCCAGTGCGTCGCTCCAGATCCCGGAGAGTTCACCGAGTCCCTGTTCGAGCAGTCGCGCGAAGGCCACGAACACGACCGCCTTCGTGGCCACGGCCATGAAGGCGGTGATCGGCGTCGGTGCCCCCTCGTACACGTCGGGAGCCCACTGGTGGAACGGGGCGAGCGAGAGTTTGAAGGCGATGCCTACAACGGCCATCGCCACGCCGGCGAGGACCAGGGTGTCGCTCGCGAGCTGATCCGAGGTCAACTCCTCGGCGATCACTCCGAAGTCGGTGCTTCCAGTCGCTCCGTAGATCAGCGCGAATCCGTAGAGCAGCGTTGCCGAACCCAGCGAACCGACGATCAGGTACTTCAGGCCGGACTCGAGTGACTCCTTGCGCCTCACCGCCGCTCCGCAGAGGACGTAGAGCGGGATCGAGAGGAGTTCGAGCCCGACGAAGAAACTGATCAGGTTGATCGACTGCGCGAGGACCACCATCCCCATGACCGAGCCGATCAGAAGCGCGTAGTACGCACCGTGACCCGCGGTGTACGCTGCCGGCTCCCGCAACGACAGCAGTACCGTTCCAGCCGCTGCCAGTAGAGCGATCAGTATCGCCATCGAGCCGATGTCGTCGATTCGCAGGGCGTTCGAGATCAGGTTCTCGCTCGCTCCCCATTGCCAGACCGTCAGGCCAGCGGTGGCCGCGAAGCCGATCAGCGTCAGCAGACCAACGCTGAATCTCCCGACTCGCGGGATGATGCTCGCGATGATCACCACGCACAGCGTCGCCAGCAGGGCGATTAGCGGAGACAGGCCTGCGTAGTCGATCGTGGGTTGGTTGAAGGTCATGGGCGACTCCCGACCGATGCCTCGGTGACCGGAGTCTGCCCGGCACTTCTGGCGGCTGCGGCGATCTGGGATTCAGCGCTCTCATCCACCCGCTCCAAAATCAGTTGCGGATAGAGCGCCAGCGCCACGATCACCGCGACCAATGCCCCAAGGATCGCTCCGCGGCCTGTAGAGATCTCTGCCGACGCATCGGCCTCGATCTCCCGGTTGTGCATCGAGAGCTGGTAGAGGCGCAGCGCGTAGAAGCCCGCCATCGCAACACCGAGGCTCGCGATCACGGCGAGGGTGATGTCGACCTCGAACGCGCCCCTGAGCACATAGAACTCGCCCACGAAGTTCGCCGATCCGGGCAGTGCGAGTACGGCCATCGTCACGACCAGGAAGATCGCCGCCAGGAACGGAGCCCTGAAGGCGAGTCCTCCCATCTTGCTCAGATCGTCCGATCGGACACGCTCGGCGAGGAAGGCGATGATCAGCATCATCGGCACCACCACGAGTCCGTGGTTGACCATTTGGAGCACGGCCCCGTCGAGCCCGTCGGCGCGGAGCGCGAAGATCCCGAGCAGCACGAATCCCATCTGCGCGATCGAGGAGAAACCAGCCACCAGCCTCGCGTTGTCCTGCGAGAAGGCCATCACCGACCCGTAGATGATCGATACGACCGCGAGGATCATCATCGGGCTCTGGAGGTCCGCGGTTGCGTCCGGGAACAGCGGAAGGCAGACCCGGATGAATCCGTAGGCTCCGACCTTCGACAGCACCGCGGTGAAGAGTGCGAGTGCCGGCAACGGTGCTGAACGGTACGTGTCCCTCATCCAGCCGTGGAAGGGGAAGACCGGCATCTTGATCAGGAAGGCGAGCGCGAAGAAGCTGAACAGCCAGATCTCGCTCGAGTCCCGGACTCCCTGGGCGGTGATGGCGGAGATCGAGAAGGTGAGCGGCGAGCCGCCCTCGGAGGAGATGAACGCGGTAGCCACTGCGGCGACCAGCATCAGCAGCGAGCCGAACAGTGTGAACACCATCATCTTGATCGT
>JAUMFR010000160.1:0-2464 GCA_032119755.1 Solirubrobacterales bacterium
TCCGAACAAGATGGTCGCGAACCTTCCCTATTCGATCGCCACCCCGTTGCTGATCAGGACGATCGTCGAGATGCCGTCGGTACAGACCTGGCTCGTGATGGTCCAGAAGGAGATAGCGGACCGACTTACGGCCGACCCTGGATCGAAGATCTACGGGTCACCCAGCGTTGTGGTCGGGATAGGTTGTGAGGCCAAGGAGGTGCGCAAAGTCGATCCAGCGGTATTCGTACCCAGGCCCCGAGTCGCCTCGAGCTTGATCCGTATCGCGCGAACGGGGCCGCCCCCCGACCCGGCCCTGCACGCGCTGATCCGTGAGTCCTTTGCCCATCGCAGGAAGTCGTTGCCGAGATCTCTGGAGACGACCGGCCCGGGCAGAGCCGAGCAGGCACGGCAGGCTCTGGTCGAGATGGGACTTGCTGAGGATGCCCGAGCCGAATCACTCTCTCCCGAAGAGTTCGCAGAGTTCGGGATGTTGATGAGAGGAGCCCGATGACCGACCCCGACCAGGTCGAGATGCTCGCCCCTGCCAAGCTCAACCTCTGTCTCTATCTCGGTCCGCGGAGGGAAGATGGAATGCATCTGATCTCCTCGGTGTTCCAACCCATCGATCTCTGCGATCGCATCCTGATCAGCGAGGCCGATTCCGACGACGAGGTCATCTGTCCCGCTGTGAAGGGTGAGGATCTGACTGCCCGGACCCTGAGGCTGCTGCGTGAGGCGAAGTTGGAACTTCCACCCCTCAGGATCGAGATCGAGAAACGGATCCCGCTGGCAGCAGGGATGGGTGGCGGCAGCGCCGACGCCGCTGCGGTTCTCAGGTACGCCCGCCATCGCCTCGACGAGGAGACGTTGCCCACCCTGCGGAGGGTGGCGCTCGAGGTCGGTTCGGATGTGCTCGCTCAGAGTGGCCTCTGGTCCGATTCAGGAGATGGCGCTGAGGCACAGCGATCACTCGTCGGTGGAGTCGGCGATGAGGTGTCTGCCGCTCCGCCCGCCGATGCATTCGCCGTCGTGTTGCTGACCTCCGGCGAAGGCCTTTCCACTCCCGAGGTCTACGCAGAGGCCGATCGAATCGGTTCGGGACGTACAGGCCCGGAGCTCGCTGGAGTCGCCGAGTCGCTGCGCTTTGGCTCCTCGGGTCTGCCGTTGGTGCCCGTCGAGGCGATGGTCAACGATCTCCAGCCAGCGGCAATCTCCCTCCGCCCAGAGCTCGAGGAGAGCCTCTCCGCACTGAGTGAGGCGTCGGCGGTGCACACGATGGTCACCGGTTCCGGCCCGACAGTGTTCGGGTCGTTCCTCACCAAAGAGGATGCTGAGAGAGCCGCCGGAATTCTGGTCGAGGGAGGACGAACCGGGGTGATCGTCGCAGGTCCACTCGATCCATCGACTGCCTTGGAGGTCAGCCCGTGAAGCTGCCCGGATCATCGGAGCGAAGGAGTCATCCGGACCCGAACGAGGTACGCTCGCGACGGATCCGCTGGGCGGTCCGACTCGCCGTTGTCGGCTTGGTCGTCGCTTATTTCGTGTTCCGGGATGACCTCCCGTCTTTCGATCCGAAGTACGTGATCGAGGAGATCGCCAGTCGCATCGGTACGTGGTCATATCTGCTCGTCGGTGGTCTGGCGTTCCTCGAGACCGGTGCGTTCGTCGGGCTGATCGCCCCCGGGGAGTTCACCGTAATCCTCGGTGGCGCGGTTGCCGGTCAAGGTGAGGCCTCTGTCTGGCTGATGATCGCCATCACCTGGTTCGCTGCCTTTGCCGGCGATTCGGTCAGCTTCTATCTCGGAGCGCGTCTCGGCCGTGAGTTTCTGGTCCGGAACGGCCCGAAGTTCAGGATCACCGAGGAAAGGCTGAAGCAGGTCGAGGACTACTTCTCGAAGCACGGAGGTAAGACGATCCTGATCGGCCGGTTCATCGGGCTGATTCGGGCTCTGGCTCCGTTCATCGCCGGCACCAGCAAGATGCCGTACGGGGCGTTCGCTCCCTACTCGATCCTCGGTACTGGAATCTGGGCGACGATCCTGGTCCTGATCGGGTACTTCGCATCCCAGAGTCTGGACACGGCAGCCTCGATCGTCGGCCGCACCTTGATCGGGTTCGGGATCTTGGTCGGAATCGCGGTCGGGGTGACGCTCGCGTTCCGTTGGCTCAGCAAGCCCGAGAATCGAAGGAAGGCGGTACGAGAGATGGAGAGCCGGCCGATACTGAGGCCGGTGGTCGCTCTCGGCCGTCGCTTCAAGCCCCAGCTCCTTTTCGTCAGAGACCGGCTGACCCCGGGCGGAGGAGTGGGTCTCGAGCTCACAACGCTCCTCGCCACGGTGTCGGTCGCTCTGTTCGTGCTGGTCGCCTACTGGACGATCGTCGCCACCGATCCAGGACCGACTCCTGGTGACACCACCGCCTATGACATTTCGACGAGCATCGAGACGAGCTGGCTGACCGCGATCGCCAAGGCTCTCAGCGT
>JAUMFR010000161.1:0-6689 GCA_032119755.1 Solirubrobacterales bacterium
CGGCGGTAAGGGCGGCGGCAGCGGTAAGGGAGACAAGGGCAGCGGCAAGGGCGGCGGCAGCGGCAAGGGCGGCGGCAGCGGTAAGGGAGACAAGGGCAGCGGCAAGGGCGGCGGCAGCGGCAAGGGCGGCGGTAAGGGAGGACTCAGTAACAACAAAGGGCACGGGGGCGAGAACCACCTCGTTCCCCGCCCTGAACGCAAGACCGACTGAGCGGGTCCCTACTTCGCCGACAACCAGTCGGTTCCTATCCCCATCTCGACGGTCAGCCTGGGGTCGAGATCGAGAGCGTTCGTCATCTCCTGCTCGACGAGTTTCGCGGCTTCTTCCATCTCGGCAGTCGGGCCCTCGAACAACAGCTCATCGTGAATCTGGAGGATCAGCTTCGTCTCCATCCCCTCTGCGGTCAGGGCACTGCGTGAGTTGATCATCGCCAGTTTGATCACATCGGCGGAGGTCCCCTGAATCGGCATATTGATAGCGAGCCGCTCCCCCTGACTGCGGACCTGAGGGCGATCAGAGCGCAGTTCGGGGATCGGTCTCCTCCGGCCCAGCAAGGTCGAGGCGTATCCGTCCTTTTTCGCCTTGGCAACGGCATCCTTCATGTAGGCGTCTATCGCGGGAAACCGCTCGAAATAACTCTCGATGTAGCCAGCAGCCTCATCCTGCGGGATGTCGAGCCGCTCCGCCAGACCGAAGGCCGAGAGGCCATAGGCGATTCCGTAGTTGACCATCTTCGCCTTCGAGCGCTCCGCGGGGCCGACGTCAGCGGCCTCGACCCCGAGCACCTCTGCTGCGGTTGCCGCGTGCACGTCCTCGCCATCATTGAAGATCTTCCGCAATTGACCGTCCCCCGCGACTGCGGCGAGGATCCTCATCTCGACCTGGTCGTAGTCGGCCGCCAGCAACCTCTTGCCTCGAGCGGCCACGAAACAGGATCTGATCGGCCGCCCCTCATCTGAGCGGATGGGGATGTTCTGGAGATTCGGGTCCGTGCTGGAGAGCCTTCCAGTCGCCGTCGCGGCCTGATTGAAGGTGGTGTGGATACGACCGTCGGCGGCGTCGACCTCACCCGGCAGCGGGTCGAGATAGGTGCTCTTGAGCTTGCTCAACTCTCGCCACTCCATTATCCGTTCGATGATCGGACTCTCGTCGCGAATCTTCCGGAGCACGCTGACGTCGGTCGAGTAGTAGCTCTTGCCCTTCTTCCCGGGCGTCAGCTTCATCTCCTCGAACAACACTCCCGAAAGCTGCTGCGGCGATCCGATGGTGAATTCCCTGCCCGCGTCCTTGTAGATCGCCTTCTCGAGTTTGGTGAGACGTTTCTGGAAGCCCTTGCCTATTTCCGCCAACCTCGCCGGATCAAGCTTGATCCCCAACTGCTCCATCGCGACCAGGACCCTCACCAGCGGCAGCTCGACCTCTTCGAGCAGCCCAGTGAGATCGGCATCGTCGAGCTCTTTCCGCTGCTGGCCTGCGATCTCCCAGATCAGACGGGCATCGGCCGCAGGATCCGCCGATGAGGTCTCCGAACCGAGTTCCATCTGGGCGTCGGAGACCGCCTCTCCTTCGGCCGTGGAGGAGGCCGTCAAACCCCTGCGCGACGCCACATCCGAAAGCTCGTAGGTTCGCCGTCCGGGTTCGAGCAGATATGCGCCGAGCATGGTGTCGTGATGGAGGGTCAACTGATCCGAACCCTCGGCGGAGAGCAGGCCCTCCCGGGAGCCGCCTGCGAGGTTCTTGAAGTCGTGCGCGATCAATGGTCGCTCCCCGAACTCAGCCACCAGATCTTTGACCGAACCGGCCTCCCCCTCGACGACGGTCTTCCCGTCACTCGCTGCCCACCGAAGGGAATCCCCGGAGGTCGCCACCGCGACCGCGATCTCACCCTTCGCCAGATCCGAGAGCCCACCCTCCCCCGCAACCACCTCGAGCCGCTGATCTGTATCCGGTACCTCCGGCACCTCGTCCGGCCCGAGGGCAGCTCCGAGACGACCGACGATCCGACGCAGTTCGAACTCTTGAGCGACAGACGCGAGACCACTCCTGTCGGGCTCGGCAGCCATGACCTCCTTCAGATCCACCTCCACCTCCACGTCGGTGATGATGGTGGCCAACTGCTTGGAGATGCGCGCGTCTTCGGCATGATCTTTCAGGTTCTGACTTCGCTTCGTACCTGACACGTTGTCAGCATTTTCCAGGACAGCTTCGAGCGAGCCATACTCGGCGAGCAACTGGGCAGCCGTCTTGTCACCGATCCCCGGAACCCCCGGAATGTTGTCGGACTTGTCCCCTCTCAGGCCCATCAGGTCCGTAACCAACTCGGGGGGAACTCCGTAGCGCTCCTCGACCGCCTTCGAGTCGTACACCTTGGTCTCGCTCACACCCTTGGTGGTCGACATCACGCGCACCCCGCGGGAGACGAGCTGATAGACGTCACGGTCACCTGAGAGGACCGTCACGGGTATTCCTTCCTCCGCGGCGCGGATGGCCAGAGTGCCCAAGACGTCATCTGCCTCGTACCCGGGAACCTTGACGTTGAGGAACCCGAAGGCCTCCGTCAGCTCCGGGAGGTGAGGCCACTGCTCGGAGAGCAGATCCGGCCTCGGAGGGCGCTGCGCCTTGTACGGCTCATAGATCTTCTCCCTGTCGGACATACCTGCATCCCAGGCAACGATCACGGCTCCCGGTCTGAAGTCCTCGAGCACCTTCGCCATCATCAACGCGAAGCCGTAGATCGCGTTGGTGGGTCGACCGTCGCGGGTGGACATCGACTCCGGTAGGGCATAGAAGGCCCGGTACGCCAGGCTGTTGCCGTCGATCAGGAACAGGTCGCCATGGTGAGAGGAGCCCTGCTTCCGGCCGGACTTGGAAGAAGCGCCAGCGTGGGGCTTCGCAGCCTTCTTGCCGGTTCCCTTCGATGACCGAGGAGTTGCCATTCACTGATCCTATGGCCGCGGGGCGACAGGGCTGCCTATCATCGAACCGATGACTGCCAGTGCCCAGTACAGCGTGACCGTGCGAGTCGAGCTCGACGCGCGACAGGAGCCCCTCGGGAAGCTCACTGCCGCGATCGCCGAAGCAGGCGGAGCGCTGCAGAGCGTCGACCTGATCCCGGGCGGCGGTGGCGAGGGCAAGCGTCTTCGTGAGTTCACGATCGACGCCCAGAGCGCGGAACACTGGGAGAACATCCTCAAGGCGATCGGTGCAACCGGCGGCGCACGTGTCATCGACTTCAGCGACCGGACCTTCGAGATGCACCGTCGCGGCAAGATCGAGGTGACCAACAAGTACCCACTGAATACGCGGGATGACCTCTCGATGGCCTACACACCGGGCGTAGCGCGGGTCTGCGAGTACATAGCCGCAGACCCGGCGAAGGCATTCGAATACACGATCAAGGCGAATACGGTCGCCGTCGTCTCCGATGGCTCCGCGGTACTCGGCCTGGGCGACATCGGACCGGAGGCCGCGATGCCCGTGATGGAGGGCAAGGCGATGCTCTTCAAGGAGTTCGCCGGGGTGGACGCCTTTCCGATCTGTGTCCCGACTCAGGACGTGGACGAGATCATCGAGACCGTGGTCAACATCTCACCGACCTTCGGCGGAGTGAACCTCGAGGACATAGCCGCCCCACGCTGTTTCGAGATCGAGGACCGCTTGAAGGAACGTCTCGACATCCCTGTATTCCACGATGACCAGCACGGTACGGCCGTGGTCGTGATGGCTGCGCTCTTCAACTCGCTGAAGATCGTCGACAAGCCGATCGAGAGCCTCCGCGTGCTGGTGGTGGGAATCGGCGCTGCCGGAGTCGCCTGTACGAAGATGATGATGGCGGCGGGCATCACCGACATCATCGGCTGCGACCGCAACGGAGCGATCTCGGTCGACAGCCCGGCCTACGTCGATGGCGAGATGACCGGGATCAAGCGGTGGTTCGCCGAGAACACCAACCCGAACCGCTTGCAAGGAGGACCCAACGAGGTGATAGAGGGATGCGACCTCTTCATCGGACTGTCCGGTCCCGGGGTGCTCGAGGCCGAGTCGCTCGACAAGATGAACAGGGACCCGATCGTCTTCGCGATGGCCAACCCCAATCCCGAGGTGATGCCGGAGGAGGCAGATCCCTACGTGCGGATCATGGCCACGGGGCGCTCGGACTATCCGAATCAGATCAACAACGTCCTCTGCTTCCCAGGAATCTTCCGCGGGGCTCTCGATGCCGGTGCACCGAAGATCACCGAGGAGATGAAGATGGCTGCGGCATACGGAATCGCCGATGTGGTTACCGAGGAAGACCTCTCCGAGGACTACGTGATCCCGTCCGTGTTCAACCGGGACGTCGCCCCCATCGTCGCGGCTTCGGTGGTCGAGGAGGCCCGCAACGAGGGGATCGCGAGGTTCACAGACGACACGCAGACGATGGGCCTCACCGGCGGCGGTGACCGCAGCTAATCCACGGCTAGGTCTTCTCGCAGCGATCGTCACTTGCTGATCCGGCGTTCGCTTCGCGTCCCCCTATAGGATCGTCACATGAGAGTTCTGATCACCGGTGCGACCGGGGCTATCGGCTCCACACTCGCTGACACCCTGCTCGCCAGAGGCGATGAGGTCGTAGGACTCACGCGAGATCCAGCGAAAGCCCGACCGAAGAATCCAACCGTGAGCTGGCACGCATGGCAGGCAACCACCGAACGTCCGCCGGAGGAGGCGCTCGAGAATGTCGACGCGGTAGTGAACCTGATCGGTGAGGAGATCAACCAGCGGTTGACCGACTCGGCGAAGCGACGGATCCGTGAGTCCCGGATAACCGCCTCCCACAATCTCCTCCAGGGTATAGAGGCCTCGGATTCCACTCCCAAGGTGTTCGTCGGTTCGTCCGCGATCGGCTATTACGGGGATCGCGGGGAGTCGATGCTCGACGAGGACTCTCAACCGGGAGAGGGATTCATGGCCGACATCCCGGTGGAGTGGGAGGCCGAGCAGCGGGGAGCAGAGAGTCTCGGTATGCGCCTCGTCCTGGTCAGGACCGGTCTCGTCCTGTCTCCGGAATCAGGTCTGCTCAAGCAGCTGCTTCCCCCCTTCAAGATGGGCGTCGGTGGACCACTCGGCTCCGGTGACCAGTACATGTCGTGGATCCACCTCGACGACGAGGTAGGTCTGATCGTCTGGGCGCTGGACGACGACCGGGTCAGCGGAGTGATCAACGCCACCGCTCCGAACCCGGTGACCAACAGGGAGTTCTCGAAGGCGCTGGGCAAGGCGATCGGACGCCCGGCGATCCTCCCCACCCCCAAAGCGGCGGTGGCTCTGCTCAGGGGCAATGAACTCGCCGACCTCGTCACCGGAAGCGCCCGCGTCATTCCGCGTCGTGCCCAGGATCTCGGATACAGCTTCCGGTACCCGGATCTCGATCCAGCTCTCCGAGATCTCCTCGTCTCCTGATCAGCGGCCCACCTCCGGCGGAGTATCCTGACTGACTGATGAAGCTCGAAGGAGTACATCACGTGACCGCGATCACCTCCGATGCCCAACTGAACCTCGACTTCTACGTCGGGGTCCTCGGGCTGCGATTGGTCAAGAAGACCGTCAATCAGGACAACCCCGGCGTCTACCACCTCTTCTTCTCCGATCAGGAAGCCTCCGCCGGGTCGGACATAACCTTCTTCGAATACCCGGGCCTTCCGCGTGGCCGTGCGGGAGCCGGAATGGTCCACACGGTCGTCTGGCGGGTCGGATCGACCGACTCACTCGCCTTCTGGCGCGAGCGGCTCGGAGACCTCGGTCACCCGGTGGAGGAGGACGGAGATGGGCTCGCGTTCCACGATCCCGAGGGATTGCGCCATCTCCTGGTCGTATCAACGGCGCCTGACACCCCGCTCTCCGCCACCCATCCCGAGATCCCGCCCGAACACGCCCTGCAGGGATTCGAAGGGGTGAGGGCCTATTCGGTCGCCCCTGATACCAGCGAGACACTGCTGGCTGAGGGTCTCGGTTTCGAGCGGGTGGGAGACGTCTGGGAGGCGAGAGGCGATCAGCGCGGAGGCACCTACGCTTACGACTCGCCTCCCGCAGAGCCAGGGCTGCAGGGATCCGGGACGGTGCATCACGTCGCATGGGCATCCAAGCCCGAGGAACTAGAGTCGTGGCGAAACCGGGTGATGGAGACGGGGGCATCCCCGACTCCCTTGATCGACCGCTTCTACTTCAAAGCTGTCTACTTCCCCGAACCGAGCGGCGTCCTGTTCGAACTCTCGAGCCTCGGGCCGGGGTTCACGGTAGACGAGCCGCTGGGTAGCCTGGGCGAGAACCTCTCCCTTCCACCCGACTACGAGCATCTGCGGGCGCAGATAGAACCGAATCTCCGTCCGCTGGTGATGCCGTCTGCCGGGCGAGACTCCTGAGAGCAGCACCCTCAGCAACCCGGTGACCGACGCTCCGGTAAGCCATCTGCTCCGCGAAGCCGACGGAGATGCAGAGGGCGCCCTGATACTCCTCCATGGTCGAGGCGCCACCGAGGCCGACCTCCACCCCTTGCTGGACCTGCTCGATCCCGATCGCAGGTTGTTGGGGGTCTGCCCAGGGGCGCCGATCTCCGGCCTGCCTCCCGGCGGCAGACACTGGTACGTGGTCAGACAGGTCGGGTCGCCCGACCGGGACACTTTCATGGAGGCGGTTCCTCTGGGCGGTG
>JAUMFR010000162.1:0-437 GCA_032119755.1 Solirubrobacterales bacterium
CGAGAGGGTGATCGAGCATCTCGTAGACGGATCGATCTCGATCGGTCGCTTCGTCCTCTCGGGTGGCGAACTTGCTGCGATGGTCGTTGCTGACGCAGTCATTCGCAAGCTACCTGGCGCTCTCGGCGACGAGAGCAGCCCGATCGAGGAGTCGTTCAGTGAGGCTCTCGGCGGTGCCCCGGAATACCCGCACTACACGCGCCCTGCCACATACCGTGACTGGCCGGTGCCCGAGATACTCCTCTCCGGAGATCACGGCGCGGTCCGTGACTGGCGTCTTGCCGAAAGCAGAGATCGTGCAGGGCGTGACCCCGCCTAGTCGCTACCATTCGCGCCCGCAGGTCATTCGTCAGAGACCCTCGCCGAACCACCCCAATCCATGAGCACGGTAATCGACAAGCTCGAGCAGGAACAGATCCAAGAGCGTCCGAGATTCG
>JAUMFR010000162.1:478-6685 GCA_032119755.1 Solirubrobacterales bacterium
AGACGTCGTTCGGTGTCGGGGTGGAGAGGACCTTTCCGCTCCATTCTCCGAAGATCGAGAAGTTGGAGGTTTCCTCTCGCGGGGCCGTCCGCAGGGCGAAGCTCTACTACCTGAGGGAGAAGCTCGGCAAGAGTGCACGTGTAACAGAGAAGCGCGGTATCGCAGAGGATCTGCTGGTTGGAGAAGGAGAGGCGACCGATGCCGAAGGCGCGACCATCACCGAGGTGGTCGGGGAGGCTGAGACGCCTGAAGCGACCGAGGCGCCGGATGCGGCCGAGGAGTCGGGCGAAGACACCTCTGATCAGGAGACGGCCGAGGAAGATGGCCAGCCTGCCGAGGATGCGCCGTCGGAGGATGCGCCGGCAGCGGACGAAGAGGCCTCAGAGTCCAGCGAAGACGCTGACTCCGGGGACAAAGACTGAAGCTCCCCAAGCCAACTACCACTGGCGGTGCAATCGTCGAGTTGGTGGTGATCGTCGTGTTGGCTCTCGGCCTCGCGGTCGGGATCCAGGCTTTCGTCGTCAAGCCGTACCAGATCCCTTCCGAGTCGATGGAGCCGACCCTGACCGTGGGGCAGCGGGTGCTGGTGAACCGCTTCATCTACAAGCTCACGGACCCTGACATCAACGACATCGTCGTCTTCCATCCTCCCGAGGGAGCCGAGAGGGGGACGCAGTGCGGTGTGGTCAGGAAGATCGGTCAGCCGTGCCCGAAAGCGACGCCCCAGCAGGCGGATGTGAACTTCATCAAGCGGGTGGTAGCCGGACCGGGGGACACGGTCAAGGTGGTGGGAGGCGTCCCCGTGGTCAACGGCGTACGTGCCACAGAGGACTTCATCACCCCATGCCAGCCGGGCGGTGAGTGCAACCTCCCCAGGGCGATCAAGATTCCGCCGGGCCATTACTTCATGATGGGCGACAACCGTGGGGCAAGCGACGACAGCAGGTTCTGGGGACCCATCCCCAAGCGGTGGATCATCGGACAGGCCTTCGCGACCTACTGGCCGCCGGACCGGATCGGGTTCTTCTAGCAAGCGACCCGCCCCGTCTGCCGGTCCGCTGTTCAGGTTCGACCGGGAATTCGGCACTCGTTATGTCGGCGGTGCCGACGAGGCCGGCAGAGGCTGTCTGGCAGGCCCGTTGGTGGCTGCGGGAGTGATCCTCGACCTCGATGGCATCTCGCGTTCGGACCGGCTCGCTCTCGCCCGGCTGGACGATTCCAAGAAGAGATCGTCGGCGGAG
Organism: Solirubrobacterales bacterium; assembly: GCA_032119755.1. Lineage (GTDB taxonomy): Bacteria > Actinomycetota > Thermoleophilia > Solirubrobacterales > 70-9 > CAIUSP01. The sequence continues at coordinate 1,720 of JAUMFR010000162.1, forward strand.
CGTGAGCGTCTCTATCCGGCGGTATTGCGTGCCGCTGCCGCTACCGCCGTCTCGGTCAGGTCCGTCGAGGAGATAGACCGGGGAGGAGTTCACAAAGCGAATCTCGCGGCTCTCACCGACTGCCTGCAAGCCCTGGCTCGCCCTGACGTGACCCTGCTGGTCGACGGTTTTTCGCTGCCGGCCTGTGAACTCGCCCATGAGGCAGTGGTCAAGGGTGATTCGAGGAGCGCGGCGATCGCGGCGGCGTCGGTGGTGGCCAAGGTGACACGCGATCGATTCATGCAGCATGCCGACCATCTCTTTCCGGGATGGGGGTTCTCCAGCCACGCTGGCTATTCGAGCAGCGCCCATCGTGATGCCATCGCGAGCATCGGGATCTCACCGCTCCATCGAAGGTCGTTCGCTTCCGTCGCCTACAGCCAGCTGGATCTGGATTCAGCCGCCTGAGCAGACTCAAAAAGCATGCTCGATGTGCTCGAGCCGTGGCTGGCAATTTGGTGGGGCCTGATCGAACTCGACACCGATCACGTCAAACCTGAACTCAGCTATCCCGGCGGGTGTGCGGCCTTGGGCGAGCCACTCGGCGGAGAGCCTCCTGATCCTCGACTGTTTCCTGCCGTCGACGGCCAAGACTGCATGTTCAGGAGCACTGCCATGGCCATCCACGGGGGTGCGAAGCGTCTTCACCTCGACGAAGACCAGGGTGTCACCGTCACGGGCGATCAGGTCCAATTCGCCACGCGAGAGAGTCACGTTGCGTGCAATCACCTCCCAGCCCTTGTCCCGCAGCAGCGTCGCTGCCAGGTCCTCCCCCAATTTCCCGAGTTCTATCCTCGCGCGGGTCACACCGGGATGATCCGTGGTCCGTGTTCACGTGGGAGACGGCCTGCGTTCCAGATCATTCACCGATTCGAACCGTTTTCCGTGCGTTCAGTGGTTTCGTCGGCCCTAGGGTCCCCGTCCGATGTTGGCCGTGTCACGAACACTCGCCCTGGTGGGAATTGAGGCTGAACCCGTTCACGTCGAAGTGGATCTGAACCGCGGGCTTCCGGCCTTCACCGTCGTCGGACTGCCAGACACCTCGGTCAGGGAGTCGAGAGAGCGGGTTAGATCGGCGCTCAGCAACTGTGGCTTCGAGTTTCCGCTGAGGCGCATCACAGCGAACCTGGCGCCGGGAGATCTCAAGAAGGCAGGACCCGGGTTCGATCTGGCGATCGCCGCCGGGCTGCTGGCCGCCAGTGGCCAGATCGCTCCAGGGCTGCTCGAACGTGCTGCATTTGCTGGAGAGCTGGCTCTGGACGGGAGTATTCGACCCGTACCCGGGGTACTGGCGATGGCTGTGAAGGTGAAGGAGTGGGGCCTACGCGGTTTGGTGGTCGCGCGAGAAGACGCTCCGGTCGCAGCGCTGGTCGAGGGTCTGGAGGTGATCTCGCTCGATTCGATCAGGCATCTCGCGCCCTTGGCCTCGGGAGAGTGGTCGCCTGACCCTGTGGTGTCTCCAGAGGCCGTGCCCGCAAGTACTGAGTCGGCGGTCTCGCCCGATCTGGCTGACCTCAAGGGTCAGCCCTTCCTCCGGCAGGCACTGGAGGTGGTCGCCGCGGGAGGCCACAGCCTGCTCCTCACCGGTCCCCCCGGCGCGGGCAAGACCCTTGCTGCACGACGACTGCCCTCGATCCTCCCGGCGCTCGAACCTCCCGAGGCCCTCGAGGTGGTCCGGATTGCAGGGGCGTGCGGCGATCGGTTCACCATGCCGGCCCGACGGCCGTTTCGCGCCCCGCACCACAGCGTTTCTCCTTCAGCTCTCCTCGGCGGTGGGGCTGGGCCACGCCCGGGAGAGATCACGCGCGCGCACCATGGAGTGCTCTTCCTCGACGAGTTGGGTGAGTTCCGCAGGGACTCGCTCGAGGCCCTCCGCCAGCCACTCGAGGACGGATACGTCAGTGTGACCAGATCCAACCGCACACTCGAATTTCCGAGCCGTTTCCTCCTGGTGGCTGCTTCCAACCCCTGTCCCTGTGGTCGCGGTGAGGATTCCGGCGAGTGCCGTTGTCATCCGGTCGCAGTGGCCAAGTACCGCTCGAAACTCAGCGGTGCACTGTCCGACCGAATCGATGTATCGGCGGTAGTGGATACTCCATCGGCGGAGAACATGAGGTCGGAGGCGGGAGAGAGCTCCGCCGTGGTTCGCAAGAGAGTCGAGGTTGCGGCCGCAAGGCAGCGCGAGAGACAGGGAGGGGTGCTGAACTCTCGACTGAGCCCTGATCAGCTCCGGACCCATACCGTCTTCACCAATGAGGCCGAGAGGATGCTCGCCGAGGGTCACCGTCGGCTCTCGCTCAGCGGACGCGGCTGGGAGCGGGTGGTCAAGCTGTCACTGACCATCGCGGATCTGCGAGAGCAAAGAGAAATCGATGAGGAGTCAGTCGCCCGGGCGCTCGCATACCGGAGAGCCGGTGCGGATTGAGCGATGCGACCCAAGCCTGCGAACGGTGTCTCTCATCGATTCGTTGCCCAGACGGCGGCCGACCGCCGAGCGCAACCCAGATCGCCTCCTCCTCCTGCTGGTCGGTCTGTCGACACTCGGAAGACTTTCCGGCAAGGCTGCTCGACCTCACCGATCCACCAGCAGCGCTCTTCGGACTCGGCGAGCGCCGTCTCCTGCAGGGCCTCCAGGGAGACCGTCCCGTCATCACGATCGTCGGTGCGCGGAGAGCATCCAGGGCAGGGTTGACGACCGCGCAATCACTGTCGAGAGATCTCGCTGTCTCCGGGGCGCTGGTCGTCAGCGGGATGGCGCTCGGGATCGATGCAGCGTCTCATCGCGGCGCACTCGAATCAGGAAGCCCCACTATCGCGGTGCTCGGCAGCGGAGCTGACGTCTGCTACCCCCGAAAGCTGGAGGCTCTCTATCGCGAGATCCGCGGGAGCGGTCTGGTCCTGTCGGAGCTGCCGCCCGGGAGCCAGCCCAGGAAGTGGACCTTCCCTGCCCGGAATCGCCTGATGGCAGCCTTGGGAGACATGACCGTAGTCGTCGAGGCACGGGTCTCGTCCGGCTCTCTGATCACCGCGACGATGGCAGCCGATCTCGGACGCGAGATCGGAGCGGTCCCGGCAGGGGTTGCGCATGCGAACGGGCGGGGTGTCAACTCACTCCTTCGGGACGGAGCCCACGTAGTGCGCCACGCAGACGACGTGCTTGACACGCTGATCGGCCCCGGAATGCGGGAGAGGCTAGGTGGGAGCACGGGTCCGGATCTGCCGACTGAGACCCTGCAGGTACTCGAGTGTGTCGAGCGGGAGGCCGGAACCGCGGATCAGATTGCCCTCGGGGGCGCTCTCGATCCGGCGACTACGGCCGCCGCACTCGCGCGACTCGAGATTTCCGGCTACCTGATCCGGGATGCGGAGGGCCGATTCGTCAGGACGACGCTCGCTGTTCCGGCGCAGTCTCTCTAGCCTGTCGCGCATGAGGGACATCCGGACACCGGTCGCATTGGCCATCGCCGGATCAGATTCGGGAGGTGGCGCGGGAATCCAGGCGGATCTGAAGGCGTTCGCACGTTGTGGGGTCCACGGGACCACCGCGATCGTGGCGCTGACTGCGCAGAACACCGTCGGTGTCTCCGAAGTCATGCAGGTCCCTCCGGCGATGATCGCCGCCCAGGTCGAGTCGGTCGTCTCCGACATCGGCGTGGACGCGATCAAGATAGGCATGCTCGGAAGCGCCGAGACAGCGCAGGCGGTAGCAGGGTCTCTGGAGAAGGTCGAAGGCGTACCCGTAGTAGTGGACCCGGTGATGATCTCCGAGAGCGGGTCGCGCCTGCTCGACCCTGAAGCGCTTCAGGTATTGGTGGAACGGATCATCCCCGGTGCAGCCGTGATCACACCGAACCTGCCGGAGGCTGCGCGGCTCTTGGGGCGTGAAGGAGAGGTGTCGGAGGCCGATCAGGAGGAGATGGCCCGCGCGCTCCTCGACCTCGGACCAGAGTCTGTGATCGTCACCGGCGGTCACACGGCTGCCGGTGACGATCTCCTGTTCGACGGATCCGGGGTGACCAGGGTTTCCGGCGCACGACATCCGGACGGCGCCGCGCACGGCTCGGGCTGTACCCATGCGTCGGCGCTGGCGGCGGGGCTCGCCATAGGATTGGAAGTCGATCGAGCGGCACGGCTTGCCCGCACGGTGGCCACCGATGCGGTGGGTCAGGGACTGGCCTCTCTGGGAGAAGGCGCAGGGCCGGTCTCCGCGCACGACCTCGTGGAGGCGCGTAAATGGGCACGTTCGGCGGCAGGCGTCGGTGCCCGGACCTCGGCATAATCGCTTTTCGATGACGAATCGCAGAGAGCGAAGCAGCGTCGTATTCGACGGTCCCGAGAGGGCCTTCGCTCGCGCGTACATGAAGGGGATCGGCTTCGACGACGACGAGCTGCGGCGTCCGACGGTAGGTATCGCGAATACCTGGATCGAAGCCATGCCCTGCAACTACCACCTTCGTGGACTGGCTGAGCACGTCAAGGAGGGCGTCCGAGAGGCAGGGGGGACTCCGATGGAGTTCAACTCGATCGCGATCTCCGACGGGATCACGATGGGAACTGAAGGCATGAAGACCTCGCTGATCAGCCGCGAGGTGATCGCGGACTCGATCGAACTCACGGTGCGCGGTTACCAGTTCGACGCGGTGATCGCGCTGTCGGGTTGTGACAAGACGATTCCGGGGTGCGTGATGGCCCTCGCCCGGCTCGATATTCCGTCTCTGATGCTCTATGGAGGATCGATCCTCCCCGGTAAGTGGCGCGGTGAGGAAGTGACGATCCAGGATGTCTTCGAGGCGATCGGAGCCCATTCGGCCGGCAACATGAGCATCGAGGATCTCACCGAGCTCGAGGGGTGCGCGAGTCCGGGGCCCGGGGCCTGCGGCGGGCAGTTCACTGCGAACACCATGGCGTGCGCATTCGAGGTAATGGG
>JAUMFR010000163.1:0-4146 GCA_032119755.1 Solirubrobacterales bacterium
GGCGCGAAACCTCATGCGCCGGGCGTCGTCCACCGTGAATCGAATCCTGAGCTAGGCCCGCTTGGTGCGAGGCTTGGCCTTGGAGGCAGTCTTCTTCCGCTTGGTGGCGGCAGACTTGCCAGCCGGGAGATCGATCGTCCTGATCTGACCGGTGAAATGCTTGCGTGCATTGGCGAACCAGGTGATGGTCGCGAACAGGATCACCACGAGGACCGTCAGGGGCGCGTAGTTGAACGCCTTCCAGTCGAATCCCTCGTTCCATGGAACCGCTGCCGGAGTGAATGGCAGGCAGAACACGATCGTGATCAGGATCACCCACACGACCGCGAACGGGTTCATCCACTTCCACTTGTTCCCGAGGTTCCACTCCTTGGTCTGCTTGAACTTGGCGCCCTGTCGCCAGCGCAGGTAGATCGGGATCACGTATGAGATATAGAGACCGATCACGCAGACCGAAACCACTGCGAAGAAGGCGAAGGGGAATGCCCCGTCTCCTTCGAGGGCAGGAAGCGTCAGCACCAGAGCGAACAGCGCCATGAACAGCACCGCGTAGACAGGCACTCGCGCCTTGTCGACCCGAGCCAGCAGCCTCGACATCGGTCCAGGGAATCCACCGTCTCGGGCGAACGCGAAGCACATCCGCGAGCCGCTCGTGAGACAGGCCAATCCGCAGAACAACTGGCCGACGGTCGAGATGATGATCACGGCCTTGAAGGCAGCGGATGAGAGAGCCGCCTCGAAGATGGCCAGTGACGAACCTGCTCCGTCGTTGACGGCCTTGACGTCAGCGGCGGCGAAGGTGATCGCCAACAGCACGATCCACCCGATGATCGCCGAGTAGAAGATCGACCGCCAGACACCCTGCGCTGCCGTCTTCGAGGCTCCATGGGTCTCCTCCGAGATATGCGCGGAGGCGTCGAAGCCAGTGATCGTGTACTGGGTCAACAAGAAGCCGAGGGGCAGGATGTAGAACCAGAACATGCCGTCGCCGAATCCTGAGTTGTTGATCCTCTCGGTGAACACGAAGTCGGCACTTGCGTGCTGATCCGGAACGAGGATCAAGATGGCCACGATCACGGCTACTCCCGCGACGTGCCAGAAGACGGAGATGTTGTTCACCACCGCCAACAGATGCGTTCGGAATATGTTCAGGATCGTGTGCAACGAGAGGATCACCGCGAACAAGATGAACGTGTCTCGCAAGATCTGCTGGTCGTCGGCGAAGTTGATTCCGAGGAAGTCAGCCCCGTAGAGACCGAGAGTGGCATTGAGGAAGGTTGCACATGCGTAGTCGACCGAGGCCACCACCGCGACCAGACCGATCAGGTTGAACCAACCCGTGTACCAAGCCCAGATAGGACCTCCCAACTTCCCGGACCACCAGTAGATGCCTCCGGAGGTCGGATATTTCGAGACGATCTCGGCCATCGAGAATCCGATGATCAGGATCGGGATCGAGATCAGGGGCCATCCCCAAGAGATCGCGATCGGACCACCGTTGTTCCACGCCTGTCCATAGGTCGTGAAGCAACCAGCGAGCACCGAAATGATCGTGAAGGAGATCGCGAAGTTGGAGAAGCCGCTCCAGGCACGGTCAAGCGTCTGCTTGTATCCGAGCTCTGCGAGTCGCCTCTCATCTGGATCCTTGATGTCCGAAATGGTCCGCGGCTTGGAACCCCTCTTCGCCGCAGGCTTACGGGCTGCTTTCTTCTGTGCCAATTCCCTCTCCTCTCTCTCGCCCGCTCTTTGCGCTACAAAAAGCGAGCCAATGGCAATGGACCTCGGGAACCTTATTGGAATCGTCCGGTGTGTGCGCTGTGACACACACTGAAGCCGACGCTGCGATCGCGGCAGTGAGCCAGATCCTCGGGGAGGTGAGCGGTGGACCCGTAGCCTTGGAGGGAGGAATCACCAACAGGAACTTCAGGGTCACGTTGGGTGGGAGAGATGTCGTGGTACGCGTCCCCGGCAAAGACACCTCCGAACTCGGAATCGACCGGGAGGCCGAAGTCCAAGCCGCCCAGGCGGCAGCCCGCCTCGGCCTGGGGCCATCCGTGGCAGCGGTGATCGATGACCCCCGCTGCATCGCCACGGATTTCGTTCCGGGCGAAACGATGACAGCCGACTCCCTGCACGGCGACCGAGAGATCGTCCGCGTAGCGGACATCCTCCGCACGCTCCACGAAAGCGGCGAGTCGATCGCGACCGACTTCGACCCATTCGAGGTAATTCGTGACCATGCCGAGCGCGCCGTAGCAAGGGGCGCCTCTTTGCCTCCGGAGTTCGAACAGGCGGAATTCCTGGCGAAGGAGATCAGGCTCAAGCTGACCAGCCCGCTCCACGCGCCCGTCTTCACACACAACGATTTGCTTCCGGCGAACCTGATCAGGTCGAGCGACGGAGCACTCCATCTGCTGGACTGGGATTATGCGGGAATGGGTAACCGGTTCTTCGACCTGGCCAACTTTGCGATCAATGCCGAACTCTCGGAGACACAGCGGGATCTACTGCTCGCCTCTTACTTCGGAGAGGTGACCGCGGCCAACCGTGCAACGCTTGACCTGATGCGCGTCATGTCCGACTTCAGGGAAGCGATGTGGGGCGTCCTCCAAGGTACGCTCTCCGATCTCGATTTCGATTTCTCCGACTATGCCGCCAAGCACTTCCGCAGGTTGATCGAAACCTGCTCCGAACCGGCCTTCATCGCGGCTATCGAGGCGGAATCCGTTGCCTAGGAGAGACCTCCCGAAGCGGGCGCGGTGCGTCATCGTCGGCGGCGGGGTCGGCGGTGTGTCTATTGCCTACCACCTCGCACAGCTGGGATGGAAGGACGTCGTGGTGCTCGACCGGAACGAACTCACCTCTGGATCGACCTTCCACTCGGCCGGGCTGGTCGGCCAGTTGAGGGGCTCGGTGACCTTGACCACGATGATGATGTACTCGGTGGATCTCTATAAGCGCCTGGCCGCCGAGACCGAGTTTGACCCCGGCTGGGTCGAATGCGGTGGAATCCGTCTCGCATCGACCGAGGAACGGATGGAGGAACTGCGGCGCCAGGCTGGATGGGCCAAGACCTTCGGCCTGCCCCTCGAGTTGATCTCTGCCGACGAGGCCGCGGAGCTGTTCCCCCTGATGACCACCGAGGGAGTTCTCGGGGGAGCTTGGCTACCGACCGACGGCTATCTGGATCCTGCACAGCTCACCTACGCGCGCGCCGACGGAGCACGGCGAGGAGGATGCGAGATCCATACTCACACCAGAGTCACCGGCTTCTCACGTGAGCAAGGCCGAGTCACAGGAGTCCAGACAGACAGAGGTGATATCGAGTGCGAGGTGGTGGTGAACGCTGGCGGAATGTTCGCTGCCGAGATCGGACGTCTGGCCGGTGTCCGGGTACCGATAATTCCGATGAGCCACCAATACCTGGTGACGCAGCCGTTCCGGGACCGGAATGGAGGACACCTCCCCACCCTGCGCGACCCCGACCTGCTCATCTACTTCCGCGAAGACGGAGGCGGTCTCGTGATGGGCGGCTACGAGCGCCAAAGTGAGCCCGCTTTCATGCCGGCAGGTGTGGGCAACTTCGACGCGATCCCGCCGGACTTCAACGGCCGACTCCTCGAGGAGGACTGGGATCGCTTCGAGGAGATAACCGAGAATTCGAAGAAGCGCGTTCCGGTCATGGACGAGGTCAAAATCACGAAGCTGATCAACGGTCCGGAGGCCTTCACTCCCGACAACGAGTTCTGCCTCGGTGAAACAGAGCTGGGTGGATACTTCGTGGCCGCGGGTTTCTGCGCCCATGGTCTGGCCGGCGCGGGCGGAATCGGCAAGGTCATGGCCGAGTGGATCGTCGGAGGAGAGCCCGAGGTCGACCTCTGGGAGATGGACATCCGGCGCTTCGGGCCCCAGTACCGCTCTCCCACCTACACGCATGCGCGAACCCGAGAGAACTACGAGAGCTATTACGACATCCGCTACCCGAACCACGAGAAGCTTGCGGGGCGGCCGCTGAGGACCTCGCCTGCAACCCCCTGGCACGCGGACCACGAAGCAGCCTTCGGAGAAAAGTCCGGTTGGGAGAGGGTCAACTGGTACGAGACGAATGCGTCGGCCGGCGATGAGTCCCTTCGCCCAAGAGGGTGG
>JAUMFR010000163.1:4156-4343 GCA_032119755.1 Solirubrobacterales bacterium
ATCGGGGCGGAGCACCTGGCCTGCCGAGAGACGGCGGCGATCTTCGACGAGAGCTCGTTCTCGAAGATGGAGATCTCAGGTGACGGCGCGGCAGAAGCGGTCGAGGCTCTCTGCGATAACGAGGTGGCTGGAGAGGTCGGACGGATCACCTACACACAGATGCTCAATTCGCGTGGGGGAATCGAAT
>JAUMFR010000164.1:0-2164 GCA_032119755.1 Solirubrobacterales bacterium
CGCTCAGGCGCGCGAGTGGGCGCAACTGCTCCGGGCAACTCTCGCGAGCCTCGGGGTCTCCGACTGCAACATGGAGGAAGGGAGCCTTCGGGTGGACGGCAACGTGTCACTGCGGCCAGCGGGGTCGGAAGAACTCGGGACCAAGACGGAGCTGAAGAACATGAACAGCTTCCGCTTCCTCGAGCGGGGAATAGAGGCAGAGATCGAGCGTCAGCGAGAGTTGATCGAATCCGGCCAGGAGGTCGAGCAGGAGACTCTGCACTTCCATCCTGACGACGGCTCTCTCACCTCGATGAGGTCCAAGGAGTACGCCCACGACTATCGCTACTTCCCGGAGCCGGATCTGGTTCCGTTGGTTCCGACGACCGAGATGCTTGAGGCCGCGCGGGCCGCGTTACCTGAGCTTCCTGCTGCAAGGAAGGAGCGGTACCTGACCGAACTCGATTTGCCAGAGGCGACGGCCGCGAGCCTGGCCTTCCAGCCGGAATTGGGTGGCTTCTTCGAGAACGCACTCGCCGCGGACTCTGACGCGACCCCAAAGGCGGTAGCCAACTGGGTGACCGGAGATCTGGTCGCCGCACTTCGTGAACAGGACCTGGGGGAGGACCCCAACCGATCGAAGGCTGAGCCGGGAGAGATCGCTGCTCTGGCTGCGATGGTCGAGGGCAAGCAGGTCTCTCATTCGGCGGGCAAGCAGGTCCTCGCCAAACTCGCAGCACAGGGAGGTACGGCTGCAGGGCACGTGGAGAGCGAGGGTCTCGCCCAGATCTCAGATGATTCCGAGATAGACGCGATGATCGACGCTGCGATCGAGAGCGAACCCGAGGCAGCGGATCAGGTCAGGTCAGGGAACGAGAAGGCGATAGGCCGAATCGTAGGCGCGGCGATGAAGAACTCACAGGGCCGGATCGACGGCGGTCTTGCGCGCGAGAAGATCCTCGAACGCCTCGGCTGAAGACGACACCGACAGCGCGGGGTCAGGCCCTGATCCGTTCGCCCTTCGGGTCGAGTAGTGGGCCAGCAGCGACCTGGCCGGATATCCATTCACCGAAGATCTCGATCTCGACCGGTGTTCCCTCATCCGTCCCCTCTGGAGGCAGATAGGCGTATGCGATCGACTTTCCCAAGCTGTAGCCGAACCCACCGGTGGTCACTCGGCCTACGATTTCTCCGCCGACCCTCACGGGCTCGTTGCCGAGGCAGACCGAGCGAGGGTCCTCGAGTGTGATGCACCGCAGCATCTTCCTCGGGCCAGCCTCCGATGCCTCCGCGAGCGCGGTGTCTCCGATGAAGCCGCCGGGCTTGTCGGGTTTGACGCAGAAGCCCAGACCGGCCTCGTACGGAGTCTCGTCGGGGGTGATGTCGGCGCCCCAGACCAGATAGCCCTTCTCCAGGCGCATCGAGTCGATAGCCCGATACCCCGCGGCCACCAGTCCGTGCTCTCGTCCCGCCTCCCAGATCTCCCTCCAGAGACCTGCCCCGAACTCGGTCGGGCAGTAGATCTCCCAGCCGAGTTCGCCGACATAGGTGACCCGCATCGCTCTCACCGGAACGTTTCCGAGGGTCATCGCTCGCAGACTCATGTACGGGAAGTCCTCGTTCTTCAGCGATGTCGGGGTTAGAGGCTGGAGGATCTCACGCGCGTTCGGTCCCCAGACGCCGAAGCATGCCCATTTCGAGGTCTCGTCGCTGACGCTTACGCCCTCGGGCAGATGGCTGGAGATCCAGGAGCGATCGTGGTTTCCGAACGCCGTTCCGGTGACGATCCAGAACCGATCCTCGGCGAGACGCGAGACGGTGAAGTCGCATTCGATTCCCCCACGCGAATTGAGCATCTGTGTGTAGGTGATCCGTCCGACCTCTCCAGCCACCTCGTTATCGCAGAGAGCCTCGACCGCTTCTGCCGCGCCGTCACCTGAGATCTCCATCTTCGAAAACGAGCTCTCGTCGAAGATCGCCGCCGTCTCTCGGCAGGCCAGGTGCTCCGCCCCGATGGCGGGCGACCAGTGCTCGCCGGCCCACCCTCTTGGGCGAAGGGACTCATCGCCGGCCGACGCATTCGTCTCGTACCAGTTGACCCTCTCCCAACCGGACTTTTCTCCGAAGGCTGCTTCGTGGTCCGCGTGCCAGGGGGTTGCAGGCGAAGTCCTCAGCGGCCGCCCCG
>JAUMFR010000165.1:0-335 GCA_032119755.1 Solirubrobacterales bacterium
GGAGTAGCGGGAGGCATGGAGTCGATGAGCCTCGCTCCCTACCTCCTGCCCGGCGCCAGATTCGGCTTCAGGATGGGCAACGTCGACGCCGTCGACGCGATGACCTACGACGGCCTCACCAACCCTTTCTCGGGCAAACAGATGATGCCCGAGGCCGAGGAGGTGGGAGCAGAGTTGGAGATTTCCCGACCGGATCTCGACGCCTGGGCCGAGCGCTCCCATCGCCTGGCACATGCCGCAGTCGAGGCCGGCTACATGGCCGAGGAGATCGCTCCGGTCACCGTCAGCTCTCGAAAGGGCGACACGGTGGTCGAAGTGGACGAGGCGATCAGGCC
>JAUMFR010000165.1:345-926 GCA_032119755.1 Solirubrobacterales bacterium
TAAGTCGATCGGAGGTGACGACGGAACGCACACCGCTGGCAACGCGCCGGGGGTGAACGACGGCGCCGCGGCTGTCGTAGTTGCATCCGATGAGTGGGCAGCGGAGAAGGGGCACGAGGCGTTGGCGACCGTGGTCGCCTACGGACAGGTTGCCGATGACTTCCCGTATCTGGCGAGGACCCCGGCCAAAGCCGCAGAGGCGGCGTTGGCCAAGATCGGCAAGGAGCCAGCCGATGTAGATCTCTGGGAGATCAACGAGGCGTTCGCCTCCGTTGCGCTCAACTCGGTGCGGATGCTCGATATCGATCCTGAAAAGGTCAATGTCAACGGTGGCGCGATCGCTCTTGGCCATCCGATCGGAGCTTCTGGTGCCCGGATCGTCGGCGCTTTGATCCATGAGCTCCGTCGCCGTGGCGGCGGCCTGGGCTGCGCCTCGATCTGTTCCGGAGGCGGACAGGGCGATGCCATTCTGGTCGAAGTCCCAGGAGCCTGAGGGCTCTACCAGCTCGGATCCAGGCCGCCCTGCGGCCTTCTTCGATCTGGACAAAACACTGATCGCCGGCTCCTCCGCGATGGCCTTC
>JAUMFR010000165.1:936-7127 GCA_032119755.1 Solirubrobacterales bacterium
CTCCCTTTGGGGCGTCGACCATCTGCGCTACCGGCTCCGCGGCGCCACCGACGAGGAGACTGCCGATGTCTTGAAGGCCGGCAGCGAGATGCTCTCGAAGATGTCCGAGAGGGATCTCAAGAGGATGGGCCCAGAGGTCCTCTCGACCGTTCTCCCTCGGGTTTACCCGCGGATGCTGGAGGAGATCCACGCTCATCACGACGCAGGGCGACCGACCTTCATCGTCAGTGCTGCCTCCGACGATCTCGTCTCGCTGCTTGCCCGCGTACTCGGAATGGACGGCGGTATCGGAACCCGCTACGCGGTCGACTCGTCCGGCCGTTACACCGGCGAACTCGATGGACCCTTCGTATACGGAGAGGGCAAGGTGGAGGCGATCACGAGCGTCGCCGAGGTATTGCACCTCGATCTCTCAGAGTCCTGGGCCTACTCGGATTCGGCGAGCGATCTGCCGATGCTCCGAACGGTCGGCAACCCGGTTGCCGTCAACCCCGATTCGCGGCTCGCTAAGGTCGCAAAGGAGGAGGGTTGGAGGGTGATGAGGTTCGAGCGCCTCGGCAGGAGGCTCGCAATCGTCGGAGGTGCGATCGCAGCAGGTGTCGCCGGCGGGGTAGGTCAGCACCTTGCGAACCGTCAGACAGAGCGTGAGATGAAGGCGCACGAGCAGATGAAGAAGATCAAGTACGGCAAGCCTCGCCGGGGTCTTCTCCGAGTCAAGAGCCGCAGGCCTCTGGGCGATCGGATCAAAAGCCGCCTCGGTCGCTGAAACCGGGAGCGCCCCTTGCGTTCAATCCGCGGCGAGCGCCCTAGACTCTCCCTCGATGGCTACCTCACCGGGTTCACGTCGCCGCGCCCATCAGTGGCGCGAAGAGGTCTACGACCAACAGCCTGAGCGCGAAGCGCTGTTCGAGTCGATCTCCGCTCAGCCGGTAGAGCCCCTCTACACCGATGAGGATCTCGATCAGGAGGCTCTCGATTCGCAGCTCGGTCTACCCGGCGAGTACCCCTTCACCCGAGGTATCTACCCATCGATGTACCGCGGGCGCCTCTGGACGATGCGCCAGTTCGCAGGCTTCGGCACCGCCGAGGAGACCAACGAGCGTTTCCGCTACCTGCTCGACCAGGGGCAGACCGGCCTGTCGACCGCCTTCGATATGCCGACCCTGATGGGGCTCGACTCCGATCACGGCCGAAGTCTCGGCGAGGTTGGAGTGGAAGGGGTCGCGATCGACACCCTCGACGACATGCAGGAGCTGTTCAAGGGGATCCCGCTCGACCAGGTCACCACCTCGATGACGATCAACGCTCCGGCGGCGATCCTGCTCGCCTTCTACGTATGCACCGCGGAGGAGCAAGGCGTGCCGGCCGACAAGCTCGGCGGCACGATCCAGACCGACATCCTGAAGGAGTACATCGCGCAGAAGGAGTGGTGTTTCCCGATCAATCCCGCGCTGCGCTTGGTCGACGACATGGTCGAGTGGTGCACCGCCGAGATGCCCCGGTGGCATCCGATCTCGATCTCCGGGTACCACATCAGGGAGGCTGGCTCGACCGCGCAGCAGGAGCTCGCTTTCACCTTGAAGAACGGCTTCACTTATGTAGAGCGGGCGCTCGAGCGAGGTCTGGATGTCGACGACTTCGCGCCCCGGCTCTCCTTCTTCTTCAACGCCCACATCGATTTCTTCGAGGAGATCGCCAAGTACCGGGCCGCCCGCAGGATCTGGGCCCGCGAGATGCGCGACACCTATGGCGCCAAGGACCCGAAGTCCCAGATGATGCGATTCCACACCCAGACCGCAGGGGTCTCGTTGACGGCTCAGCAGCCGCTGGTCAACATCATCAGGACCACGATCGAGGCGCTCGCCGGTGTGTTGGGGGGGACCCAGTCACTCCACACCAACTCCTTCGACGAGGCCCTGGCGCTGCCGACCGAGCAGGCGGTACGCATCGCGCTTCGTACCCAGCAGGTGATCGCGGAGGAGACCGGAGCGGCCAACAGCGTCGATCCGCTCGGGGGATCCTTCATGGTCGAGAAGCTGACCGACGAGATGGAGGCAGCGGCGTATCGCTACTTCGATCGGATCGACGAGCTCGGCGGGATGGTCCCGGCGATCGAGCAGAACTTCCCCCAGCGCGAGATCGCCGACGCATCCTTCCGTTACCAGCGCGAGGTCGACACAGGCCAGCGCAAGGTGGTGGGCGTCAACGCGTACACCCAGGACGGAGATGACGACATCCCGACTCTGAGAATCGACCCCGAGCTCGAGCGCAAGCAGGTCGGCCGGGTGGAGGCGGTCAAGTCGGGCCGTGATGCTGCTGCTGTCGATGCGAGCCTGACTGAGCTGAAGGCCGCAGCCGCGACCGATCGCAACCTGATGCCGCTCTTTTGCGACTGCGCCCGCGCCCGTGCGACCGAGGGCGAGATGGTCGATGCCCTGCAGGAGGTCTTCGGGACCTACTCGGAGCAGCCGGTCTTCTAACCTCGCCATTGCCGATGAGTGAAGACAGCAAGAAGATCAGAGTCGTCGTCGCCAAACCCGGCCTCGACGGACACGATCGAGGGGCGAAGATCATCGCCCGTGCACTTCGCGACGCCGGAATGGAGGTCATCTACACCGGGCTCCATCAGACGCCAGAGCAGATCGCATCGACCGTGATCCAAGAAGACGCGGATGCGATCGGTCTCTCGATCCTCTCCGGCGCACACATGACATTGGTCCCGAGGATCGTCGAGTTGTTGAAGGAGCAGGGAGCGGATGACGTCGTGATAACGGTCGGAGGAACGATTCCCGCCGACGACGTGCCCGAGCTCAAGAAGCTCGGTGTAGCCGAGGTGTTCACCCCCGGCGCGAATACCGACGAAATCGTCGGTTTCGTGCGTAGTGCCGTCGCTGCCTCGTAGTTAGCAGGGGTTTTTGGTTCACGCGGGCCCCGCGCCTGTTGCCATGCCTCGACTCGCTACCGATTGACTCGTCAGTCAACCGGCTCTCCGGCTATTATCTTGCGGTGTCGGGTGCCTGTCTTCTGGTCCCGATGGAGCTTTTCGGAAGCACTCGTCTTCAACACCAACAGGAGGAACAACCCGTGAAGATCTGTTGTCTGGTCAAAGAGGTCCCGGACGCCGCTGTAACCAAGCGGATGGACCCCGATTCCAAGAGGCTCGATCGCTCCGGCGAGAAGAACCTCAACCCGTTCGACACCCACGCCATCGAGGCCGCCATGCAGATCAAGGAGGGCGGTACTCCGGTGGAGGAGATCGTCGCCGTGACGATGGGCCCCGACAGCGCGGTCCGTGCACTTCACAAAGCGGTCGCACTGGGAGCGGACAGGTCGGTACACCTCTCCGACGCGGCCCTCGAGGGCTCCGATGTGTGCGCCACCGGTTATGCCCTGGCCAAGATCCTCGAGACCGAAAATCCCGACCTGGTCCTGCTGGGTCAGCAGTCCGACGATGGCGAGTGCTACACGATCGGCGCGGTCGTGGCCGATCACCTCAAGATGCCGTCTCTCACCCAGGTGATCAAGATGGACGCCGTCGACGGCAAGCTCACCTGCGAGCGTCAGGCCGAGTACGGCTACGACACGGTCGAGATCGACATGCCGGCTGTGATCTCGGTCGGGGACGCGATCAACGAGCCGCGTTACCCGAGCCTTAAGGCGATCATGGGAGCGAAGAAGAAGCCGCTCGACACCAAGGCCGTTGCCGATGCCGGCATCGAGGCCGACCGGATCGGGGAGGGTGGATCTCGCACCACGGTCCTGGCTCTTGCAGAGCCACCCCAGAAGGAGGCCGGAGAGGTAATCGAAGACGAAGACACCAACGAGACGGTCGAGAAGATCGTCACCTGGCTCGACGAAAGGAAGTTGATCTAGATGGGTGGAATCCTGGTTTACGCACTGCACGACGACGAGGGCAACTTCAACAAGAACTCCCTCGGCGCAATCTCAGAGGCAGCCAAGCTCGCCGGTGATGTCGGTGGCGAAGCCGCCGCAATCGTCGTTGGCGACATCTCGGATGACGCCTGCGCCGGCCTCGGTGCCTACGGTGCCAGCAAGGTCTATCGGGCGAAGGACGTCCCCGAGGGTCTCGCTCAGCCGATCGTCGACGCGATGGCGAAGGTAATCAGCGATGAGGGTTACTCCTACGCCCTGTTCGGCGGCGGACTGCTCGGCTTCGAGATCGGTGCCGGTCTCACTGCCCGTCTCGATGCCGGTGTGACCATGGAGGTCACGGGGGTCGAGGCCAAGGACGGCAAGCTCGTGGCTCATCGTCCGGTCCTCGGAGACTCCCAGATCGCGGAGGTCGGCTACGTGGGCGACCCCGGTGTGATCATCGGGCGGATCAACGCTTTCGACGTGAACGAGTCGGGCGGCACCGCCGAAGTGGTCGACGTCGATGTCGAGCTGTCGGAGTGGTCCACCAAGGCCCGCATGGTCAAGCGCGGCGAGCAGCGTGGTGAGGACGTCAACATCGAGGACGCCAACATCCTCGTCGGCGGCGGCCGCGGCCTCGGCAGCGAGGAGAACTTCGAAGTTGCGGAGACACTCGCCGAGTCGATGGGCGGAGCCGTCGCAGCCACACGCGCTGTGGTGGATGCCGGTTGGTATCCGTATGCGGCTCAGATCGGACAGACCGGCAAGACGGTCGCCCCCGATCTGTACCTCGCGCTCGGGATCTCCGGCGCGATCCAGCACAAGGTCGGAATGCAGAATTCGGAGAACATCCTTGCGATCAACAAGGACCAGAACGCTCCGATATTCGAGTACTGCGACCTCGGTGTGGTCGGCGACCTGCACAAGATCGTCCCCAAGCTGACCGAGGCGATCAAGGCCAAGAAGGGCTCCTGACCAACCAACGGATCTCCGGATCCAGGAGGAACCAATGAGCGAGAACGGCGAGTCGACACAGGTAACCGAGACACCGGCCGCGTCCAACGGAAACGGCCATCGCAACGGTCACGGTGTTGCGCCGATCGATTTCCCGCCTCCCGTCCAGGCGGCGGAGGAGTTCATCGGGGCCCCTACCGATCCGGAGGACGAGAGGATCGACGTTGGCGTCGCGATCGTCGGCGCCGGTCCAGCCGGTCTCGCCTGTGCGGTCAGGCTCGGGCAGTTGTTGGAGAACGAGCCCGAGCTCTCCGAGAAGCTCGGTGAGGTGCCCGTTGCAGTCATCGAAAAGGGCAAGACTCCGGGCGCGCATGAGCTCTCCGGAGCGAACATGCGCCCCTCAGCGATGGAGGAGCTCTTCCCCGATCTCGACCCGTCGGAGTGGCCGACCTACGGAGAGGTCAAGAAGGACGCCGTTTATCTACTCACGCCCAAGCAGGCCATTCCGCTCAAGCCGATGCCGCCGAACTTCCGCAACCACGGAAACCACACGGTCTCAGTCTCCAAGCTCGCACGCTTCCTGGCCGAGAAGGCCGAGGAGAAGGGCGCCTATATCCTCACCGAGACCTCTGCCGACAAGCTCCTGGTAGAGGACCGGATAGTCAAGGGCGTCCGCTCAGGGGACAAGGGACGAGGCAAGCAGGGCGAGGAGCTTTCGAACTTCGAACCGGGCAGTGACGTAACCGCCAAGGCCACGGTTCTGGCCGAGGGAACGGTCAGTCACCTCACAGGTGCCGCAATTGACTACTTCGACATCCGTCCCTCCGATGCTCCTCGCTGGGAGTTGGGAGTGAAGGAGGTCTGGGAGGTCAAGGAGCCTCTCGACCGGGTCATCCACACCATGGGCTGGCCACTTCGCAAGGGTGCAAAATGGAACGAGTTCGGCGGGAGCTGGATCTATCCGATGGGCGAGGACAAGATCTCTCTCGGCCTGGTCATCGGTCTCGACTACACCGACGCCACCTTCTCCTGTCACGACGCCCTGCAGTTGCTGAAGACGCACCCGTTCGTGCGCAAGATCCTCGAGGGAGGCAAGCGTGTCGCATGGGGAGCCAAGACGATTCCCTCAGGCGGTTACTGGTCGATGCCGAAGCGCCTCTCGGTTCCGGGAATGGTCATCTGCGGCGACTCCGCCGGGATGGTGAATGTACCGGAGCTGAAGGGCATCCACTACGCGATGCACTCCGGCATGTACGCCGCCGAGGCGATCGTCGAGTCCCTCAAGCAGGACTCGGTCAACTTCGAGGGCTACGAGCACAAGGTGAAGAACTCGGTGATCGAGAAGGACATGTACCGGTCACGCA
>JAUMFR010000166.1:0-4623 GCA_032119755.1 Solirubrobacterales bacterium
GCCGCCCGGTCGGGAGTCTCCCCGGCCGGTCTGCGGAGACTCGCCTGGGCCGGTGCTTGCGATTCGCTGCTCGGCTCGGACCCTTCGCTTTCGGGTGGAAGACGGCCTGCCCTCTGGCAGGCAGGTGCGGTGCCGGTGGCGACGAAATCCGGCGATTTCACCCAACTCGCGATCGGCTCGGGGGGCGACCGCGAGATACCGACTCTTCCCACCCAGAGTCGCTGGGAGGAGGTGCAGTCCGCCTACGAGACGACCGGGATCTCGCTCGGTGACCACCCAATCTGTGTCTTGCGCGAATGCCTCCCCGCCGATTGGAGCGACAGCAGGCGGATCGTCAGGGCGAGGCAGGGCCGAAAGGTCACCTGCGCTGGGCTGGTGGTGGCCAAACAGCGGCCGGCGACCGCCAACGGGATGGTCTTCGTGCTGCTCGAAGACGAGCACGATCTGTTCAACGTCGTGCTCACCCCGCCGGTGGCCGAAGAGCACTCGCTGACGCTCAGGCTGTCGCGCCTGCTCGAGGTGACCGGCAGGGTGGAGAGGCGTGGGGGTACCACCAGCATCCTCGCCGGCAGCATCTCACCGCTGCGGGTGGAACGGCCCGAAGCGGGGAAGGATGATCCCCATCCGGTCGGCGGGGTGACTAGCATTGCCTTCGACCGAATCAAACCGTTGCGATCGAGAAAGGCAAGAACTTGACTCTCCTCGGAGATGACGACATCAAGAAGAAGTTGAAAGAGCACGAAGGCTGGCGCCATCGGGAGGACTGCCTGGTCAAGTCGTACGACCGGGGAGACTTCAAGGGCGCGGTCGAGTTCGTCTCCAAGATCGTCGCCCCGGCCGACGAGATGAATCATCACCCTGATGTGGCGGTCGCCTGGTCGCAGGTGGAGGTTTCGGTCACGAGCCATGACGAAGGCGGCATCACCGAGGCCGACTTCGAGTTGATCGGCAAGATCGACGAGTTGGCCTAGAGCCGTCGGCCCTGTTGATAGGCTCCCAAGAGTTGTCGATGGAAGACGAGGATCCCGGAGGTAAGGCGCCCCTGAGCGCGCGCGAGCTGCAGCCCATGGCAGGGGTACACCTGCCATGACCGCTGTGCTGTTGGTCTTGGTGTTGCTCCTGATCGTGGCGAACGGCTTCTTCGTCGCGGCTGAATTCGCGCTGGTGCGCTCGCGTCACTCCCGGATGGATGAGTACGTCCAGCAGGGCAGCCGCAGCGCGAAGCTGGCCCTGAAGCAGATGGATCACGTCGATGAGTACGTCGCCACCTGTCAGGTGGGGATCACGCTTGCCTCGATCGGAATCGGTTTCATCGGCGAGCCGCTGTTCGCGGGGTGGCTGGAGCCGCTGTTCGGCGACTTCATGGGGACCGGGCTCTCGATCGTCGCCTCGATCGCGATCGCCTACCTCCTGATCACCCTGGCCCACGTGATCGTCGGCGAGCAGGCTCCCAAGATGTACGCGATCTCCGCTGCCGAGCCGACGATGCGACGGATCGCCCGCCCGCTGGAGTTCTTCCGACTGGCCTTCCATCCGTTGATCGTGGTCACCAACCGCCCGGCCAAGTTCATCGTGGAAAAGATCTTCCGTCAGCCGATCGTCTCGGAGGGCGAGGCAGCGAGCTCCAAGGAGCTGCAGGTGTTGATCGCCCGCAGCGTGGTGGGGGGCGACCTCGATCCGGGCGAGGCGGTGATGCTGCGCGGTGTCTTCCACCTGCACGAACAGGAGGCGCGCGAGGTGATGACCCCGATCCCGGCTGTGGTCTCGATCGACGATTCGGCGACGGTGCGCGAGGCGCTCGAGAAGTGCACCGACTCCGGCCACAACCGGTTGCTGGTGATCGAGGATGGCAACCCCGACAAGGTCAAGGGGATCGCCCATGCGCTCAAGCTTGCCCGCCTGTATATGGAGGAAGGCCCGGATGTCTCGATCGATCAGGCGATTCGCCCGGCACTGGTCGTGCCAGAGACCAAGCCGCTCGACGACCTGCTGACCGAACTGCAGCACCAACGCTCGTCGATCGGAGTGGTGGCCGACGAGTACGGCCGCACGATCGGGATCACCACCGTGGAGGACATCCTCGAAGAGGTGGTGGGCGAGATCGAGGACGAGACCGATCCCCTCGCAGGCTCGCTGCGGCGCCTGGCCAACGGCGACTGGTACGTGCGCGGGCACGTGTCGCTGGGAGATCTGCAGGAGGCCGAGATCAATCTCCCCGTGGACACCGACGCCTTCAACTCGATCGGGGGATATGTATTCGACGAGCTCGGCCGCCTGCCAAAGCGCGGCGACGTGATCCAGACCGACGGCTGGGAGATACGCGTGGAACAGGTCCGCGAAAATCGGGTCGAGGCGGTGCGGATCATCGCGATCGAGGCTGATTCTCCGGCAGGTGAGTCGCCGGAGCAGGATGTAGAGTAGTCGCGGCGAATACGCGCGTAACCGACGAAAGGATCGTTGTGCTCTCAACTACCCGCCGTTTTGTCTTTCTGATCCTCACTTCTTCGCTCTTCCTCGGTCTCTCTGCCTCTTCGGCCCTTGCCGGTGGCGGGTCCACCACGCGCTGGGTTGCGCTCAGCGGGAGCGTTGGCGCAAACACCTCCTGCGCGAGTCCGGGGTATATCGGTGTCCCGGGCGCTCAGGATGCGATGGACGCAGCGAACTCAGGAGACACGATCCATCTCTGTGCCGGAACCTGGAACACGGCCGATACGACCACCGGCGGCGGTTTCGTCTACTACGACAAGACGCTGATCGTCGAGGGCGAAGGCAAGAACAACACGATCATCGACGGTTCGGGTCGCACTCTTCCTGTCCTGACATATGACTTCGACAGCTACTCGACCGGATTGCTCACCGTTCGCAATCTCACCATCCAAGACGGCAACGCGGAAGACCCCAGCGCCATCAACTCCGCCGGTTCCCTCACCTTGGAAGATGTGAGGATTCGAAACAACAGCGGGCTATCTTCCGCCGTTGGCATGTACCAGTCTGGAGGCAACCTGATCATCAGGCGGAGCGAGTTGACCGGTCAGGCGGCTGACGCGGAGGACCCGGTGGCTCTCGCTCTTTCGACCGGGCCAACGACGATCGAGGACAGCACTATCGCCGACAATTTCAATCCATTTCCGATTGCAGGTGTCTTCGTCCAGGGGCCCGAAGGAACGGATATCACCGTCGACTCATCGACCTTCACCGGCCTCATATCCTCGACTGGCGGAGATAATCCGTTCGGATGCACGAGCTCGCTCTTGAACTATTCAGACGGGGCCGATGCCGGCATTTCGATAACCAACTCGACCTTCACCGACAATATCGCGGCTACCTTCGAGTGTTATTCGTCGCACATCGCCAGCGAAGGTTTCATCACCATGAAGAACTCGACCTTCGCAGGCAACACGGGCGTGAGGGAAAACGGGGGCATCCCCTGGGGTGACCTGCTCAGCTTCTATGGAATGACGCTCGCAAACAACGTCATCGTCGGCGATCCCATTTCCCCCGCAACTTGTCAGACCTTTCAGGGCGACCGCACCAACCTCGGCGGCAACGTGATCAGCGACGAAACTCTGGGCTGCGACGACTTCGTCGGTGGGCCCTCACCTTCCCTTCAGGCGAAGGTCACGACCGCAGCAATCGACCTCGGACCCCTCGCCGACAACGGCGGTCCGACAACGACGATGGCTCTGGGTGCTCGCTCCGTTGCCCGCGGCGCTGCGATAGCCGCCGAGTGCCCGGAAGACGACCAGCGTGGCGTCACCCGCGGCACTCCTTGCACCTCGGGTGCCTGGCAGGCAGCCTCAGCCAGCGGCAAGCCGACGGTCAAGCAGAAGAGCCGCGCCGGCGCCAGATCACTCAAGGTGAGGGTGAAGTGTGGAGGAACCGCGCCCTGCCGGATCAAGCTGACCGGAACACTCAAAGGTGGCGGCGGCAAGCTCGAGTCGAAGACCGTCCGGGTCGGCAAGGGCGGGCGTACGGTCACCCTGGCCTACACCGGCGCGATGAAGAGATCTCTCGCGAGCAACGGCGGCAAGGGGGTCGCCCGGGTACGCGCCCGCGAGATCGGCGGCGGTTCTGCCACCACGAGTGTTCGGATCAGTCTGCCCGACTCGGTCACCGGCTGAGCTGGCTCGGAGAAGGTTCGGGGGCGAAGATTCCGCTTGTTCATGCGGAATTTCGGTCCGAAGGCGGTCTTAGTTTGTGGTCTCGTGTGGGTCGTTCGACTCAGCGAGAAGCAACTCGAGGTGCTCCGCGCGGTAATCCGTTCGGAGCGTCATCGCGGCCCCGCGCTCGAAGGTGCCCTCGAGGCACTCGACCTCGCCCGTTACGACGATCTCCCCGAGGCGCAGCTCCCCTGGGTAGAGGTTGCTCACGAGGCTGAGCGCCAAGGGGTCTCAGAGGCCGACGTGATCTGGGACATGTCAGGCCGTCTGCCCGAGAAGGCGTGTGAACCGATCGATCTTTCGGCCCGTCTGCACGAGGTCCTCGACGACTACGACGACGACGGAGAGTTCGAAGCCGACGAACGCTGGGCCGCCTGAGTCGCCCATCTGCCCCGACCGCTCGCGCTGAAGCTCAGCTCGAGTAGTCGAAGAATCCCGCGCCGGACTTGCGTCCGAGCTTGCC
>JAUMFR010000167.1:0-883 GCA_032119755.1 Solirubrobacterales bacterium
GGGCGGTGATGGCGGAGATCGAGAAGGTGAGCGGCGAGCCGCCCTCGGAGGAGATGAACGCGGTAGCCACTGCGGCGACCAGCATCAGCAGCGAGCCGAACAGTGTGAACACCATCATCTTGATCGTGGCCGCCGAGGCCCCGAGCCCCCCGTCGGGGTTCTTGCCCCAGGCACCGAACAGGAAGAAGAACGGGATCAGCATCAAGTCGAAGAAGAGGACGAACAGCAGCAGGTCCTGAGCGCAGAACGCCCCGATCGCACCGCTCTGTCCGATCGCGAGCAGGAGGTACCAGGTTGCCGGTCGGTCTGGCGTCTTGATCGCCGACCAGGCGGTGGCGGCGGGCCAGACGACCGCTGCCATCAGGACCAGGAAGACGCTGATCCCGTCGATCCCGACCTTGTAACCGACCCCGAGATCCGGCAGCCACTTTTCGTCAACGAGGTACTGCAGACCGCCACCGGACTCGTAGCCGACCGTCATCACGATTGCGATTGCAAGAGCAGCGAGGCCGAAGATGAACGAGACCCACCCGACCGCGCGGCGGGGCGCGAGACAGGCCGCGAGGCCGCCCACCGCTGGTAGCCAGATCGCGAGGTTGATCATCAGGCTGCTCCTCCGGCGATCAGGAAGTAGATGCCGAGTCCGATCAGTCCGAGCAGCAGCACCATGGCGTAGGCGCGCAGGTAGCCTGACTGTGAGATCCGCACCGCAGCACCTGCTCCACGCACGGTCCCGGTTGCGATCGCGGCGAAGGTACCGATCACCTTGTTCTCGACGAAGGAGTCGGCGATCTTGTCCCCGAACGCCTGGACCGGTCTGACCACTAGGACGTCGATCAGCTTGTCGAAGTACCAGGCGTTCGCGCAGAAGTCATGGATCCTC
>JAUMFR010000167.1:893-3568 GCA_032119755.1 Solirubrobacterales bacterium
TCACCGCCCCGATCGCCAGCCCACGCCACTCGGCTGCCACGGTCGGGTGGTAATCCTCGACCAGCTTCGACTCGGCGAATACGGGCTCCAGGAAGGAGTCGATCACGTGCGTCACTCCCGGCACCTGGACCAGGCCTGCGAACAGAGCGAGGAAGGCGAGGATCGACATCGCCACGCGCATCGGTTGGGCCCTCTCGGCGATCCAGTGCTCTGAGCCGGGGAAGCCGACGTCGGTGTCCTCGGTCTCGCCGGTCTTGGGGTTGACCGGTTCACCGTGGGCCAAGTGCCCCTGCTCGAGCTCCTCGGCCTCCTTGCAGGGAGGTCCGGAGAGGACCCGGTAGACGATCCGGAAGGAGTAGACCGCGGTCATCAGCGCACCGATGTACCCGCCGATCGCGAAGATCATGTACATGCCTCCGCGGGCCTCGGCGAAGACGAGGATCTCGTCCTTCGAGAAGAAGCCCGAGGTACCTGGGAACGCGGCGAGCGCCAGAGCGCCGATCACCAGCATCGGCCCGGTGAACCGCAGGGCCTTTCGGAACCCGCCCATCTTGTCCAGGTCTTGGACGGCGGCCATCGCTGCGATGACCGAGCCGGCAGCCATGAACAGCAGCGCCTTGAAGAACGCGTGGGTCATCAGGTGGAAGAGACCGGCTGTGTAGGCCCCGATCGAGACGCCGACAACCATGTACCCGATCTGGCTGATCGTCGAGTAGGCGATGACCCGCTTCAGGTCGGTGACCACGAGCGCAACCGTTCCGGCAAAGAGCAGCGTTGCCAGACCGGTGAACGCTGCGATATCCGCAGCGGTCGGTGCCAGCTCGAAGATCGGCCAGAAGCGGGCGATCAGGTAGACGCCAGCGGTGACCATGGTCGCTGCATGGATCAGCGCCGAGACGGGAGTCGGACCCTCCATCGCGTCCGCCAGCCAGGTGTGGAGCGGGATCTGCGCGGACTTCGCGAACGCACCGACCAGCAGCAGCAGTCCGATCGCCACCGCTACCCCGCTGTTCACCGTCAGGTCATCGGGCGCCTTCTCGAAGATCTCGGTCAGGTCGAGTACGCCGATCTCTCTCAGGATCAGGAACGCCGCGAGCACCAAACCGATGTCGCCGACGACGTTGATCACGAACGCCTTCATCCCAGCAGCGGTCGCCGTGGTGCGTCGATACCAGAAGCTGATCAGCGCATAAGAGGCGAATCCAACGAAGGCCCAGCCGACGATGAGCAGCACGAGGTTGCCGGCGAGGACCAGCAGCAGCATCGAGAACACGAAGAAGTTGAGGTAGGCGAAGAACCGGTTGTAGCCGCGGTCGGAGGTCATGTATGCGAGCGAGTAGAGGTGGATCAGGGTCGAGACCCCGGTCACGATCAGGCACATGAAGACCGACAGCGGATCGACCAGGATCGAGAGCTCGACGTCGATACCCGCGACCGCCGCGTAGTCGTAGAGCGCGCCGTGCAGAGAGCGCTCCTCGACCGGATGAGAGAGCAAGCCGATCAGCGCGGCCACGGCGAAGGCGAAGGCGATCCCGATAGCCGCGGTCCCGATGTAGCCGGCTGCGCGCTTGGGCAGGACCTTGAACGAGAGCGAGATCAGGATGCTCCCGGCGAGCGGGAAGGCGAGCACGAGCCAAGCGAAGGTGACGGCGTCCACGACGGCTATCCCCTCAGGGTGCGGAACTCATCGACGTTCAGCGGAAGCTTGCGACGGTACGCCGCGACGATCAACCCGAGACCGACCACCACCTCGCAGGCAGCGACCACCATCACGACCAGGGCGAGAACCTGGCCCTGTTGATCCGCCAGCGAACGGGAGAAGGCGAGCAGCGCGAGGTTGCCGGCGTTCAACATCAGCTCGAGGCAGAGCAGGATCACCAACGGACTCCGGCGGATCAGCACCCCGATCGCTCCGGTTGCGAACAGGAGCGCTGAGAGGACCAGGTAGTAACTGATGTCCATCAGCCGAGCACCTCTTCCGCATCGGACTCATCCCTGCGCCTGCGCTCCGCGAGGACGACCGCACCGATGGCTGCGATCAGCAGGAGCAGCGAGGCGGCCTCGAACGCGATCAGGAATCGCTCCAGCATGAGCTTTCCCACACCCGCCGGCGAGCCGAATCCGAGGGCTACCTCGGGACCACCGGAGTCGAGCGCGAGCAGCCCGGAACCGACGATCGCTATCGACAGTTCGATGAAGATCGCCGCTCCGACGAGGAACGCGAGTGGGCGCTGTCCCGGGATCGCGTCGAGCGTGGGCTCCTCTATTCCACCCACATACGCGGCCACGAAGACGTAGAGGACCATCACCGCTCCCGCGTAGACCACCACCTGGGCCGCCGCGATGAACTCCGCCTGCAGGATCAGGAAGAGTCCGGCGATCGAGACCAGATGCACGATCAGCGCGAGCACGCTGTAGAAGGGATTCCGCAGCGCGACCACTGCGGCTGCCCCTCCGATCGCTCCGATCGCTCCGATCCAGAAGAGGACCTCCTTCATCCGACTACTCGCCCTCCCGCTTCAGCGGCGTCCGCTCGATCGGCTCGGCCAGCAGCATCTCCTTGGTGAAGATCAGGTCCGCCCGGTTGTAGTCGGCCATCTCGTAGTCGTGACCCATGGTGATCGCGTCGAACGGGCAGGCGATCTCGCAGTAGCCACAGAAGATGCAACGAGCGA
>JAUMFR010000168.1:0-2042 GCA_032119755.1 Solirubrobacterales bacterium
GTTCTGGAGACTCTCTCGACCGCTCGCTCTACTCCCTCGCGGAGGGGCTGAGGGTCGTCACCCAGTTGCTTCACCCATTCATGCCAACGACCACCGACCGACTGCTCGATCAGTTGGCGGAGCCCTCGAGAGGTCTCTCGGAGTTCGGCTCCCGACCCGGCGGCGTCTCCGTGAGGTCCGGGGACCCGCTCTTTCCAAAGCTCGACTAGACCCTCTCAGGTCTGACTGTTAGGCTCATCCAGTCGTGATTCGGGAGGCGGGAGGCGGAGCATCAGGGGGGTTTGCGCTGCGGGTCTTGTGCCTGTGTGCGTTGCTGGTGGTCCTGACCGCGGCGGTGGCGGATACTGCGATCTCCCTGTCCCAGACTCGCGGGGCATTCGATTCGACCGGCAGGGTCGCCCGGCCTTCAGGTGCTCTGCTCGCAGAGGATCTGGTCGTGATCCAC
The DNA here is from genome assembly GCA_032119755.1 of Solirubrobacterales bacterium. GTDB lineage: Bacteria > Actinomycetota > Thermoleophilia > Solirubrobacterales > 70-9 > CAIUSP01. The sequence continues at coordinate 446 of JAUMFR010000168.1, forward strand.
GAGCAGCCGGGTAAGAGGTTGCTGGTGACCCGGAAGATCGGTCCTCGGGTCTACTGCTCGGTCGACTGCTCGGTCAGGGCCGTGATCAGCCTGGACTTGCCAGGGAAGAAGGATCCGAAAGCCGTCACCTTCACCTCGAATCTGATCGCCAACCGCATCTACACGGCGACGATCTCGCCCTCGGCATCCGAGCGGTCGAGACTCGTCAAGAGCATCGGGAGTTCCAAGCTGTCCGTTCAGATCACCGCTACCGACCAGACTGACCGATCGGACACCGACAAGCGCCTCTTCCGCTTCAGGTCGGCTGGCTGACCCGCTCAATCCCGCCGATGCGCTCCTAGACTGCGGGCGTGGTAGATACGCATGCCCATCTGGTCCTGTGTGGACCCGAGTCAGCCGCCGAGACCGTGTCGGCAGCCCGCGCGGTCGGCGTGGAGAAGATCCTCAGCGTCGGTCTCGACGAGGAGACGAATGCAGCAACGGTCGCGCTCGCACGCGAAACCGAGGGCGTCTGGGCGAGCGTTGGCCGGCACCCGAATCAGGCACTCGGATACGACGAGTCAGCGGCCGCGGATCTCAGAGGCCTGTGTGAGGACGACTCCGTCGTGGCGGTCGGGGAGACCGGTCTGGACCTCTATCGCGAGGGCGCGCCGATCGCCGACCAACGCGAGGCCTTCTCTTCCCAGATCGCGATCGCCCGTGAGTTCTCGCTTCCGGTCGTGGTCCACCTCCGCGATCGGGATGGCTCCGAGGAGATCACCCTCGAAGCTTTCGACACCCTCGAACGCGAGGCCGTCGATGTCGGCGTGGTCATCCACTGCTTCTCGGCGAGCCCGGATCTGGCCCGCCGAGCGGGCGCGAACGGCTGGTACTGCTCCTTCGCCGGGAACCTCACCTATCCCTCGGCCTCCGATCTTCGAGAGGCCGCCCGGGTGATTCCGGAGGAGTTGCTGTTGGTCGAGACCGACTCGCCATACCTCGCTCCCCAGCCCATGCGCGGCGAGCCCAACCGACCGGCGAACGTGGTCGAGACGGCAAGGGTCCTGGCTGATGAGCGAGGCGTCAGCAGCGAGTACCTCGCCGAGCAGACCGACCACAACGCCGCGAGGTTGTTCGGTTGGTAGGTACGGACCGGATCGAGGGCTCGGGATCCGGCGATGCTCCTTCGCGCCGTGGACCCCTGCCGGGTCGCAGACAGCGGAGGTTGGGGCAGAACTTCCTGGCGGACACCAACCTCTTGGATGCGATCGTCGCCGACGCCGATCTCTGCTCCGACGATGTGGTGCTCGAGGTTGGTGGAGGCTCCGGTGTGCTCACCGAGAGACTCGCCGAATCCACCTCCTTCGTCCACCTGATCGAACTGGACCGTGGTCTGGCAGATCAGCTCGAGGCGCTCGCCGCCAAACTCGGCAACGTGGACATCGTCTGGGACGATGCGTTGAGAGTGGATCTCTCGACGCTGGATCCAGCTCCGAACAAGATGGTCGCGAACCTTCCCTATTCGATCGCCACCCCGTTGCTGATCAGGACGATCGTCGAGATGCCGTCGGTACAGACCTGGCTCGTGATGGTCCAGAAGGAGATAGCGGACCGACTT
>JAUMFR010000169.1:0-10099 GCA_032119755.1 Solirubrobacterales bacterium
GCGTGCTCGGCAAACGATGCAGAGGTGAAACCGTCGGGAACGGGTGCCCATACGTAGATCGTCGCTCGGGGGGCTTCGGCCTCGATACCGATATCCCGGAGGGCCCCGACCACGAGATCGCGTCGACGCTGATAGATCGCGCACATCTCGCGGACCTCGTCCTGAGGTGCCTCGAGGGCGGCTGCTCCCGCTACCTGTACGGCCTCGAACATGCCGGAGTCGACGTTGGTCTTGAGGCGCCAGTAGGTCTCGATCGCCGTCGAATTTCCTACGATCGCGCCACATCGCCAGCCGGTCATGTTGTGGCCCTTCGAGAGCGAAAAGACCTCGACACCGACATCGAAGGCGCCCGGCGTCGCAAGGAAACTCGGGGCAACGTAGCCGTCGAAGACGATCTCGGAATATGCGTTGTCATGGACGACGAGGAAGTCGTACTCCCGGGCGAGTTCGATTGCCGTCTCGAAGACCCCCTCGGGAACGACCGCCCCCGTAGGATTGTTCGGGTAGTTGAGGAACAGGAGGCGGGCTGCCTTCAGTTTCTCCTCGGGGATCGAATCGAAGTCAGGTGCGAACCCCCGATCCGGATCCAGACCCAGCAGGTACGGTTCTGCGCCTGCCAGGATCGGACCGCCTGTGTACACGGGGTAACCGGGATCGGATGCCAGGGCAACGTCTTCAGGGTCGAGGAAGGCGAAGCAGAGGTTGTAGAGACACTCCTTCGAACCGAGAGCAGGGATGATCTGCGTCTCGACGTCGAGCTCGACATTGAACGAGCTCCGATAGAAGTTTGCGACGGCTTCTCTGAACTCCTTTCGACCGCGGTTCGACGGGTACTGATGGTTCGCGGGATCCGCAACCGCTGCCTGCATGGCCTCGACCGTGTGGGGAAAGGTCGGAAGATCTGGATCCCCGATCCCGAGACTGATGATGTCGATGCCAGCATCGCGCTTTTCCTCGACCTTGCGCTCGAGCTCGGCAAACATGTACGGCGGCATCGCCTCGAGGCGGCGCGACGGTGCGCCGGCGCCGGGTTTCTGGTGTGAGCCGCTCATCGACAGCAGATTACGAGGTGCTGCCGAGGGTTGGTGGCTCGATCTGATCCGACAAGGCGTCCAGCAGGTGACCTGACAGCTCAGCCGTGTAGACGGGGACGGCCCATCCGCTGAGATGGATGCTCATCTGATCGTCTATCTCGACCAATAGCGACCCACCGTCGAGCACGACCTCGATCGGAGTCTCGACGCCTGCGAGATGCGCAGCAACCGCGGCGCCGGTTGCGCCCGTCCCTGAAGAGAGCGTTTCCCCAACTCCCCGCTCGAAGATCCGCGCGCGGATCTTGGGGCCCCTTCCACCCCGTTCCTCGCCCCGAGACCAGAAAGACACATTGGTCCTCATCGGAAACCTCTCTGCGGATTCGATCTCGGGCCCGACCAGTTCGAGATCGAGCTCCTCGAGGCCGGAATCCACCTCTATCGCGCACTGCGGGTTACCGATCGATACGTGCCGAAACTGCCAGTCTCTGCCCCCGGCGGGGAGTACACCGACTCCGTCCGGCTCGCCATCCGGATAGGCATCCGAACTCGTCGTCGCGATCCCCATCGAAACGCGGGCCTCGTTCGGAGAGGTGATCTCGGGCGTGACGATGCCCACATCGGACTGGATACTGAAGGTGTCCCCCCCGGTGCGCCCGTGGCCGTGGAGATACAACGCCGCCTCTCTCACCCCGTTGCCCGATATCTCTGCACGGGAGCCATCGGGGTTGAATATCGCTAACCGCGCAACCGACTCGTCGTCATCGGCCGCAGACAACTCGCAGACCCCATCCGCCCCGAGCCCGAAGTGCGCGTCGCAGAGGAGCCTGATCCGTGGCGCCGTCAGGTCCCAGGGAAGGGCCTCGCGCTCCAAAATCAGGTAGTCGTTTCCAAGGGCTTGCCATTTTTCGAGCTTCATCGTGGCTGAAGGATACGCGCGGCGACCTCGGCATCTGAATCGCCGTTCCGCTCCACCAGCTCGACGCCGGGGATCTTCCTCATCCAGGTGATTTGACGCTTCGCGTAGGCACGATGCTGAGCCTTGATCGAGTCCTGATCGCCGCTGCGGAACTCTTCCAGACCAATCGCGGCGCTCGCAGTTCTACCCAGACCCTTCGAATCCAACGCCTCTGCTTCGGCCCGAGCGGCGAACTGCATCTCATCGACCCTGATCGAGATGCGGCGGGCAAGATCCTCTTTCGTGTCGATCAAACCGATCATGCGGGTTGGATGTCTCAGATCGGCATCCCACATGCCCGAAGCGTCCGTGAGAGGCTCGATCCCGTTCCTCAGCAACGCTGTCCAGCGAGCGATCCGGTTGCTGTCGTTCGGGTGAACCTTCGCCGAGAGGTGCCCCGGAAGTTCCGCATGCAAAGCCTGGGCCCCTCGCTCTCTCAGATCCCGCTCCACCGCACTCCGAAGCTGTTCATCCACGGGTGGACGCAGGTCGAGATCGGATAAAGCGGCCCTCAGCCACAGTCCGGTCCCACCGACCACCAGGGGTAACTTCCCCTCTTGGAGGAGCGAGTCGATCTCGCGATGCGCAATTTCGGCGTAGGTTCCAGCGCTCATCTCCTCGGCCGGATCGACGAAACCGACGAGACGGTGTTCCAGCTGTTCTCTTTCCTCCCGCGTGGCGGCACCGCTGATCACCTCGAGACCTCGATAGATCTGAATCGAGTCGCAATTGACCGCTACGGGATCGTGCCCCTGAGCGCGCAGCAGATTGGCCATCGATATGGCGATCCCGGTCTTACCCACCGATGTCGGGCCGAAGAGGGCGATCACCATCGTGTCCGATCTCCGGATCGCTGAGGAATTCAGGCAAAGCGAATCAGCTGGCCCCGCACTCATGTCATCCCGCTCTGACGAGCAGCCTCTCGACTCCACTCAGACTGTGCGAGGTGGTGTCGGTGATCGCAACCTCGGTCAGGTCACCAGGGGCTGCAAGACCGTCGAAGTTCACCGCCCTGTTATGGCGGGTCCGGCCGCGTAGGCGTGCTGGATCGGTCCGGGAAGGACCCTCGACCAAAACCTCCAGGTCTCTCCCGAGGAACCGCTCTGCACGAGCGGCAGCCCGCTCATTCACGAGCTCAACCAACCTCCCCATCCGCTCGCTCTTCACCTCTCGGCGGACTTGCCCTGGCAGGGTCGCGGCATGGGTCCCTCTCCTCGGTGAGAAGGGGAAGGCGAAGGCTGCATCGAAGCCGACTTGATCGACCACCTCCAGGGTCTCCTCGAAATCGCGTTCGGACTCCCCGGGAAAGCCGACGATGATGTCGGTGGTGATCGAGCAGTCGGGCACGCTTTCCCGTATCGCCTCGACGCGGTCGAGATAACGCCCCCGGTCGTAGGTCCTGCGCATCAACTTGAGGATCCGGCTGGATCCTGCCTGCAGCGGCAGGTGGACGTGCTCACAGAGTGACGGCAGGTCGATGTGCGCCTGCAGGACATCAGCGCGCATGTCCTTCGGATGTGGGCTCGTGTAGCGGAGCCGGTCGAGATCCGGGAGCGCATCAAGCCTTCGAAGCAGCTCGGAGAATCCGATCCTGCTCGGACCGGGAAGGTCCCTCCCGTAGCTGTTGACGTTCTGGCCGAGAAGGGTGACCTCCCTCACGCCATCTGCGGTGAGGGCCTCGGCCTCCGTCCCGGCTTACCTCACGACCCCTGGTCGAGGGCACGATGCAGTACGAGCAGACGCAGTTGCAGCCTTGGGAGATCTGCAGCCAGGCCTGATACGCGCGCTCGCGCGCCGCAGGGAGTTCGCTCGAGAGGGACTCGAAATCGAAAAAGCCTTGGGCGGTGATCGAGTCGGATTTCAGGAATTCGGCCAATCGATGGATCTGTCCTGGTCCGAACGCCACATCGACCCACGGGAAGGATTCGAAGAGCTCGTCTTTCAGGGATTGAGCCCAGCATCCTCCAACTCCCACCACCTTGGTGGGGTCCTCTCGTTTCAGGCGCTTAGCGTCTCCCAAATGCGCGATGAGCTTCGAATCTGCCTTCTCGCGTATCGAGCAGGTGTTGAAGAGGATCAGGTCAGCGAGATCACGGTCGTCGATCGGCGTATAACCGAGAGACCCGAGCATCCCACTCAGGCGCTCGGAGTCGTGTGCGTTCATCTGGCAACCGAAGGTCGTTAGGTGGAATGTCCCGCTCACGAATAGGTCAGGCTACCGCCCACGACCTGAGCGGTGAGAGACGGTTCCTCGTCAGTTGACGCGCCCGGTTACCAACAGATCGCCCTCCATACCGGCCTGCCGATGCCCGGGAACCGTGCAGTAGAACACGTACTCTCCGGGGTCCAGGTCGAGTCTGAGGGAGGACTCACTGTTGGTGACAACCTCGCTCTTGCCGATCTCCTTACCTTCGAACTCCAGAGCGACATTGTGAGGGACCACCGAAGGGTTGTCGTAGACGATCTCTACCTCTCCGGCAGCCGCCTTGAGCCCCTCTGGCGAATAGACGAGGGCACCACTCGCCGGTGATGTCAGGGCGAGTACCGTCGTCGCTCCCATATCGCTCATCGGCACGCCGGCCTCCTGCTTGGCAGCAGACTCTTCGGCCATCGGCTCATCCTCCCGGTGATGCTGCTCATCCTCAGCGTGGAGCCAGCCGAAAGCTGCTGTTCCGATCACGAGCGCGAAGAAGAACGTACACAGCCCGAGGAGTACGCCTCGGCTGCCGGGGAACCGGTCCGACTTGACCCCCACGAACGAAATCGCGAGCGCCGAGACCACCAGCAAACCACCGAAGATGAGGAACAGTTCGTAGTTCATCTGCGATGAATCCTACCCATTGCCGCCGCCGTCACGCCTCGTGCGTTCGTGCTCACGCATGGCCTCGTACGAGACCTCCGATTCGAATCCCCGCCGCGCCAGGGCGCCCAGAGCCTTCCTGCGCTCCTCCGGCCCCTCTACGGCCAAATCCTTCGACGCGAGGAAATCCACGGCTCTCTGCAACTGGTCGTCACGGTCCTCTGCTGCGAGCGCCGGGTCGATCAGATCGTCCGGGAGACCACGCTCCTTGAGGGCTTTCCGGATTCGTTCGGGCCCCCAGCCGGCCAACTCGCGCTTGTCCTCTGCGTACCGAATCGCAAAACGTTCATCGTCCAGCGCGCCGTCCTCATGGAGTTGGTCGATGGCCAGAGCAAGCGCGGCCTCGTCGACCCCTTTCTCACGCAGGAGGCCCTCCATCTCGGAAGCGGTGCGCTCATGAGAGGAGAGCGCACGGAGGGCGATGCCTATTGCGTCAGGCTTGTCGGGGTCGAGAGCCGAGACGGATCAAGCAGCCTTCTTATCCGATGCCTTCCGGGCTGCTGCCGGCTGCTTCGCCGACGCCTTGGCCTCCGGCTCTTCTGCCGCATCAGCCTTCGGCTTGTCCGCGACGGCCTTCGGACCGTTGCCCGATGCCTCGGCCTTCTCCTCGTCGGCCTTGGTGACCGCTTCACGAACCTTGGCCTCGATCTCGTCTGCGACTTCAGGGCTGTTGCGCAGGAACTGCTTGCTGTTGTTTCGCCCTTGGCCGAGCCGCAGATCCCCGTAGGAGAAGAAGGAGCCCGACTTCTGAACGAGGTCGTGCTCGAGTCCGAGGTCGAGAATGCAGCCCTCGCGGGAGATCCCCACCCCGTATTCGATGTCGAACTCGGCCTGACGGAACGGCGGCGCGACCTTGTTCTTGACCACCTTCACCCGGACCCGGTTACCCACTGCCTCAGTGCCTTCTTTCAGCGTCTCGATACGCCTGACGTCGAGGCGCTGTGAGCAGTAGAACTTGAGAGCCCTGCCGCCCGGTTGGGTCTCGGGGGATCCAAACATCACGCCGATCTTTTCCCGGATCTGGTTCGTGAAGAGACAGATGGTGTCAGAGCGGTTGAGATTTCCGGCGAGCTTGCGCAGTGCCTGGGACATCAAGCGGGCCTGTAGTCCCACCTGCATCTCGCCCATCTGCCCTTCCAGTTCCGCACGGGGGGTGAGCGCGGCAACCGAGTCCACCGCCACGATGTCGACCGCACCTGAGCGGGTCAGTACGTCCACTATCTCGAGAGCCTGCTCCCCGTAGTCCGGCTGGGAAACCAAGAGTTCATCTATATCCACGCCGATACGCTTCGCGTACACCGGGTCCATCGCGTGCTCGGCGTCGACGAACGCGCAAACGCCCCCTTGCGCTTGGGCCTGAGCGAGGATGTGGTAGATCAGTGTGGTCTTACCTGAGGACTCGGGCCCGAAGATCTCGACGATGCGCCCCTTGGGGACGCCGCCGACACCCAGGGCAAGGTCCAGCGAGAGCGCGCCCGTGGGGATCGATTCGATCTCGACCGCGCTCTTGTCTCCCAGCTTCATCAGGGAACCTGCTCCGAACTCCCGCTCGATTTGAGTCACGGCGGCCTGCAGCGCCTGATCGCGCGCCTTTGCGTCCTTGTCCTTGCCAGCCGCCTTCTTGGTCTTGTCGGTGTCGTCTGCCTGGGCCATTTCGTCTTGCTCCTTCTCTTCTCGTTGCCCACCGAGGCTCCAAATCGGCCTCCATCGGCGGGTGCAGCTCTGCTCCACGGGGAGCAACTACGAGAAGGTAGTCGTGACCCCGGACGGAGCAGCCTGTTCCTGCAAGGCCAAGCTACGCACCCACGGGTGTCCGGACAAGCCCGCAAAACCTCGCATCAGGGACCAAACAGCGTCGAAAGCCGATCAGCCCTGCAGGGATGAGAGAAAGGCCAGGAGGTCCTCCGTATAGAGATCCGGTTCCTCGAAGGCCGCGAAGTGCCCTCCCCGCGGCATCTCGGTCCAGGAACGCAGATCCGGCAGGACCCGCTCGGTCCAACTCTTGGGAGGAAGCAGGGGTTCGCCTCTCCAGACGGAGACGGCAGCCGGAATCTCCAAGCGCTCTCCTTTGCCGAGTCGCCACCGATCCTGTCTCTCGCCCCAGTAGAGCCGCATCGACGAAGCCACGGAGCCTGGACCCCATTGGGCGGTCATCCAGTCACAAAGGGTCAATGGTGTGAACCGCGAGAAGAGGTCCCCTCGACAGTCCCCCCAACGCCGGTACTTCTCGAGCAGGTATGCCGCGAAGCCTGCCGGTGAATCTTGGAGTGCTGGCGAAATCGCGTCGGGAGCGGCCGACTGGAGGACCATATGGTGGCCGCTGCGCTTTAGCCACTTCTGAGCACTCGATGCGAATTCGATCTCTTCTCCGGTCGCAGGGGGCTCGTCGAAATTCCCGGGCGCGGGGAGCGTAGCGGGGGTACTGACATAGAGCCCGACGATCTCCCCAGCCGAGTCGTAGACCATCCTCGCAGCGATGATCGCGCCCCAGTCCCCTCCCGCGACGACATAGCGATCGAGCCCCAATCCTTCCGAGACGAGATTTCGAAGGAGCCTGCTGATCTCTGGCACTGTGACGGGAGAGCCTGGATCGTCGGAGAAAGCGAAGCCGGGAAGCGATGGAACGATGCAGGGATGACCAGCTTCGGCGATCTTCTCCGCGGCATCGAGATACTCCAGTGGTGAACTTGGCCAGCCGTGCAGGCAGATCACAGGGGTCCGATCGCCGTCCATCCCCAGGGCGAACGCGTGGACGCCACCGAACGCGACTGGTTCGAGGGAATTGAGCCTGTCCTCGGTCAGGTGCCAGTCGTGTTCTTCTACCCAGTAGCCGCATACGGCTTCCAGAGCGTCTCGGTCACAACCCAGACTCCACCCCTCCTCCCCCGCCAAGAGTTCGGGCATCCGGGCGGATGCAAGACGGTCTCTCATCGGTACCAGCACCGAGTCGGGGATCTCGATCGGCGCCGGGCTTGCCTTCACCGCGGAGGCTCCTCGCCGGTTATCAGGTGTCGAAGCAGGTGCAGGGAAACCACCACGGTACGCAGCCGGATCGATGCCCTGTCTCCGGGAATCAAGGGGCCCCGCGTGAGCTTTCGTCCATCGCTGGAGGCCGCACAGATCCAGACCGTTCCGACCGGCTTCTCCTCACTCCCTCCGCCCGGACCTGCGATCCCGGTCACAGCAACGGCGAAGTCCGATCCGAACCTCTCCAGAGCCCCATCGGCCATGGACTCTGCGACACCGGCTGAGACGGCGCCATCCCGCTCGATCAATGCCGGATCGACGCCTAGCAGGTCGACCTTCGCCTGGTTCGTATAGGACACGACACCACCGAGGAAGTGGTCCGACGCCCCGGGCCGATCGGTCATCTTGGCGGCCAGCATGCCTCCGGTGCACGACTCAGCCACGGCGACGGTGCGACCGGCGAGAACACGGGTCACCACCTCGTCGGCCAGCTCGCCCTCCTCGCTGAACATGAACCCCGCGTGCCGGCTCCGGAGTCCCTCCCTGACGGCCTCGGCTGCACTCTCGGCGCCCGGGCGATATCGAACATCGACGTAGATCTCTCCCCCCCGGAGGCAGGTCACGATCTCGAGCTCCGACAGGTCCGTCTCGGCCTCGATCTCGCGAAGACTGGCTGCGAGTTCGGACTCGGGCAAGGCGTGCATCCGGATCGCGAGGTTGCGATATGGCTCCGCCCGCGCGAGCACCGCCGAGACAGGCTTCGAGCCGAGCGCATCCGGCCACATCCCCTGCAGTTCACGCGGAGGCCCCGGGAGCACGACTATCACCTGACCGTTTCGCCCGGGTACCACCAACCCGGGAGCCGTTCCTACCGGAGAAAGAGGCTGTGCCCCGTCTGGGACCATCGCCTGCTTGCGGTTCGACTCCGCCAAGGCCTCCGGGTCGAACTTCCAGCGCTTCGCGTAGCCGGCGAGGATCTCGGCTATCTGGGCCTCCAGAGCCTCGTCCAGCTGCATCTCGCGGCCGACGTGATCTGCCACCGTCTGCGCCGTGAGGTCGTCCGCGGTCGGCCCCAAGCCTCCTGAGGTGAAGACCAGGTCCAACCCCTCAGCGGCCATGAACTCGAGCGCCGCGCCGAGATCTCCTGGCCTGTCCCCCACGCAAAGGATGGAGATGACCCTGACTCCGAGCTCACCCAACCTCTCGGATATCCAGGGCCCGTTCCGGTCGGTTACCTGCCCGGACAGGACCTCAGTACCGGTGACGATTACGCCTGCGGTCGGTTCCTCGGATCGCACGGTCCTACCGGTGTCTGACATGCCTACATTCTGCCGCCTTTCGTCAGCAGCGGCGCCTCGACGAGAGGCTTCAGGCGTCGTCGTCGGTCACGGCGGTTGCGACCGGTTCGTCGGCTGCCCCGCCATCGGCCCCCCCAACTGTGGTCGCTGCTGAATCCCCCCCGGAACCGAGGAGCGATGGAAGCTCACCAGCGCTGACGAGGACCTGCCTCGGCTTCGAGCCCTCGTAGCCCGAGATGATGCCCCGCCTCTCGAGCATGTCGATCAGGCGACCGGCACGGGTGTAGCCGACCCTCAGGCGACGCTGGATCATCGAAACAGAGGCGGTTCCGCTTTCCACGACTACCTGCGCGGCTTGGCCAAGGAGATCGTCTTGATCGGGATCGAAGTCTTCATCACCGGTTGCTTCCTCCTGCGACGGCTCCGGAGACTCGAGCAGGGCCTGCTCGAAGACCGGTTCACCCTGCTTCGACCAGTGGCCGGTGACCTCGGATATTTCGTCCTCGGTAACGAAAGCCCCCTGGATCCGCTGCATCTTCGAAGTACCAGCGGGCCTGAACAGCATGTCGCCTTGCCCGAGCAGGGTCTCCGCCCCTCCCTGATCGAGGATCACCCTCGAGTCCACCTGAGACGAAACCGAGAATGCGATCCGGGCGGGGATGTTCACCTTGATCGTCCCGGTGATGATGTCGGTAGACGGCCGCTGGGTCGCGAGCAGGAGATGAATACCCACCGCACGGGACTTCTGAGCCAGACGGATGATCGCGTCTTCGACCTCGGTCGGGGCGACCATCATCAGATCTGCAAGCTCGTCGATCACACAGAGGATGTACGGGAGCGGTGGCTCTCCCTCTGCGCGTCGCGTCTGGTTGAGCTCGTCGAGATTCCGAGCCCGTGCTTCGCTCATCACCTGGTAGCGGCTCTCCATCTCGGCGATCAAGTTGTTGAGCACGTTGGCGGCGAGCCGAGGGGAGGTCACGACGGG
>JAUMFR010000170.1:0-2564 GCA_032119755.1 Solirubrobacterales bacterium
GCCTCCTACCGACACGGTCGGGGTCGTGGTCACCCCGAGCGCCTCCGCCTGGCGGTGGTTTTCCTCGAGACGCCTCGCGATTGCGCTCGACTCGATCCCCTTGCTGACCGCATTCGGATGCAGCTCACACGAAGCGGCCGCGATCATCACGTTGTCCGGGTCAGCGAGACTCCTCCCCGCCGCGAACTGCTGTCGGAAGGCTGCCAGCGAGACGGCGATCACCCGACCTGCCTCCGCTGCATAGAGGACACCGAGCAGCGCCGTTTCGCTGTCGGTCTGCTCAGGCCATCCCGCCGGGAAACGTGGCTCTGCAAGTCCGAGCTCGGTTGCACGCTTGAGCACCTCCGCACGGGTCCGATCCGGATCGGGTCGTCGCTCGACCCCTCCAGTCAGGCGCGATGCGGCGATCGGTCTCCATTCAGGAAGCTCCGCTCCCGCTTCGTTGAACGCGCCCGAGATCCGCTCCGCGGCGATCCACGACCAGGGGCAATTCAGGTCGTAGTGGAAGAGCGGTCTGGTCAAGCGTGTGTGGCCCAGCCCTCGACGGCCCGAGCAGCGTCCAAGACGGCTTCCGAAACGGTTGGGTGGGGGTGGATTATCCGGGCCAGTTCAGGGAATCCGCCCTCCAGGGCCATGGTGTTGACGACCTCGGAGATCATGTCGCAGGCACTGTTCCCGACGATGTGGGCGCCGAGGATCTCTCCGATCTCGGCATCGCCCACGATCTTGACCATGCCGGCCCTGTCGTCGTAGACCACGGAGGCACCGGTGCCACCGATCTTGAACTTCCCGACCTTGACTTCGTGACCCTCGGCTTTGGCTTGCTCCTCGGTCATGCCGACGCTCGCCACCTGCGGATGGCAGAAGGTCGCACGCGGGATCAGGTGTGGATCCACCGCGTGGGCCTCGAGACCGGCGATCGCCTCGGCTGCCACCACGCCTTCCTCGGATGCTTTGTGGGCCAGAGCGGGACCCGCAACCAGATCCCCGATTGCGTAGACCCCCTCTACCGAGGTCTGCATCGTCGAGTCCACCGCGATCTTCCCGGTCTCGTCGAGGGAGAGGCCAGCCGCCTCCAACCCGAGCTCGTCCACATCGGGCCTGCGTCCGCCTGCGACCGCGAGGAAATCGGCCTTGATCTCGTCGTCGCCCACCTTGACCTTCACGGCTGTCTTCTGCTCGGTGACCCCTTCCACCTTCGCGCCCATCCGCAGATCTACCCCGTCCTCACTGAACTGCCTCTCGACCACGCGTGACATCTCGGGTTCTTCGGTGGGCAAGACACGATCCAGCATCTCGACCAGAGTCACGGCGGTGCCCATCCTCGAGTAGGCCGAGGTGATCTCCGCCCCGGATGCACCCGCTCCCGCCACCACGATCGACTTCGGCTGCTTGGCCGGCGACCAGGCTCCCCAGGTATCCAAGACCCGGTCCGAGAAATCGATGCCCGGCAGCGCCACGGGGACCGATCCGGTCGCGAGGATCACCGACTCGGCCTGATGGGTCTCTCCTGCGACCTCGACCTCTTTGGCGCCGACCAGCCGGGCGGCTCCGTGGATGAACTCGACCTTGTTCTTCTTCCAGAGCATCTCGACTCCGCCCTCGAGGGTCTCCGAGACGCTCTCCCGTCGCGCCTGGACCTTGGGCCATTCGATCGCCACACCTGTCGCCTTGATCCCGAGGTCGGCGCCGTGTCGACTGACCTCGTCGTAGACCTCGGCGGTGTGGAGGATCGTCTTGGCCGGGATGCAGGCGTAGTTGAGGCACCTCCCACCCGCCTTGTCGCTGTCGATCACGGCGACCTTCTGGCCGAGCTGTGCGGCACGGATCGCAGCGACGTAACCACCCGGGCCGCCACCGATCACGATCGTGTCGAAACCTGCCATCGCTTTTGACCCTAGCAGCGGCGACCTGGCCGTCGTGGCGTCAATCCTGCGGTTCTTCAGGGTCGTCAGGTGAACGCCGGACGGGCATCTGGATCCGCGCCATCCCCTTGACCATGAACCAGAAAAGGGTGCCGGCGACCGTCAGAACCAGCAGATTTCCGATCACCTGAGTCGCTGAGGTGGCTATCACCAACCCCATCGCGGTAGCGAGCATCAACAGGAGCAAAACCGTCTGGAAGCCGAGCACGGCCCAGTACTGAGCCCTCCACATGCCGAAGGCCATCACACCGGTGAGTACGCTCGGAGCCAGAACCTGCAGGAACGGAGGCTGCCTGCCATCGACCTCGACTCCGGCCAGCCATGCGATCACGATCGAGGCGCACACCAGCGTGGAGAGCGTTGCTCCGATAGTCACGACCAGTGGCCTCTGCCCCTTGGCCAAGGGTTCGAGGGCCTCACGTGCCGCTTTGTTCTTCTCTTCGGATCTGCTCATCGATCAAGTATTGCCTGCTTCAGCACCATGGCCGCGGACCGGGGGTCCGCCGCATCGGCGATCGCCCGGACCACGCAGACTCTTCGGGCTCCGTGATCGAGCACCTCGAAGAGGTTCGAGGAATCGATCCCCCCGATGGCGAACCACGGACGGTCCCCGGCTCGGCTCGCCGCCAACTCCACGTA
>JAUMFR010000171.1:0-1781 GCA_032119755.1 Solirubrobacterales bacterium
GCAAAGTTTCCGCGCACATCATGATTGTGGGCGTAGAGGCCCGTGAGCAGGCTCGCGCGAGAGGGACAGCAGAGTGGATAGCTCACGTAGGCGCGTTCGAATGTCACGCCTTCGTCTGCGATCAGAGTCCGCACGTTCGGCATCGCCCTGAGCTCGTCGTATCTCTGATCATCGGTGAGGATCATCAGGACATTGGGAGGTGTGTCCTCGGCTGCGAGAGACCTCGAGGCCGAGACAGCTCCCAGCGAACAGATCGCCAGCAGGGCTGCCCAAAGCGCGACCGCACGGATGCGATGTGGCTCCCGGCGGCTCGGTCGTGGTGTGATCTGCGTGGTCTGCCTCATGGTGGCGGATCGTTCCCGCTCTCAGAGTAGAACCCGGACTCGGTGGACAAGTTGCCCTGACCGGGGGATGGTCTCCATCTACCTATAATCGCTCGGGCGAATGCGGGCGAAGTGTTATTGGTTGCACAGAAGCCTTCCAAGCTTCTAGAGCGGGTTCGAATCCCGTCGCCCGCTCTCCCGCATCGCGACATCGGGGCGTGGCGCAGTCTGGTAGCGCATTCGGCTGGGGGCCGAAAGGTCGTCGGTTCAAATCCGACCGCCCCGACTCATGACAACCGGTTCACGGGCACTACGTCCGAGCGAGGGCATGACCTCAACCTCTAGTCGAGGGTTAGTCTCAGTGCGGGCCTCATCCGGGATCCTTCTCGACCTTCGAGATCTGTTCCGACGCCCCATGATCGGAGTCGATCGATCCTAGGTCGATCCCGGGTGGCATCTCGGCGTGGAGTTCGTTGCTCGGATCTATCTGAGCGGTTCCACGGCGCAGATCGAAATCCATCACGTGACCTCCCACCGTCCTGTCGCAGTCGATGAAATGCAGGTGCCAGCCGCCCACCTCGATTCCCTCTGCATAGTCGGGGAAGCGAAAGCCCACCAGCGTTCCCTCGACCTCTCCCAGGTCGAAGATCCGCTGGTCGCCGATGATCTCGGTCAGGGGTCGATACGGAGGGTCCTGGCGGGGCACCGACCTCGCCCGGACCTGGGTGAAACTCCCATCGACGCGGACCGCACAGGAGGGCATTCCAGGGGGCCGGAGGGTGTCCAGCTCCGAGGTCATCTGATCGAAATTCATCGGTCCCACGAGGGTCTTCTCGGCGGTGGGCTCGAAGTCGGCGACGACCGCGAAGGGTGTCATCACATCGTCATCGAGTCGTTCGATCGAGCCGTCGATGGACGCCCGGTAACAACATCCTTCGAGCACGATCAGCTCACCATCCAGACCGTTGGTGGTGCCGAGGCCCAGGTCACCTGTTTGGCGTAGTTCGCCCAGGGTCAGGTCCCCGTCGTAGGCGCCATCGAGAAGGGCCTGGATGGTCGAGGTTTGATGGAGCACATGCGGTTCATGACCCTCGGCCGCCAACTCCTCCCGAGTCAGTGCCTCGACGTGGAGGGATCTGATCTGGCGTTCGTCGAGCATGGCCCACAGTCTTCCACCCGCTAGATTCCATCGTCCCGCGGCTGTGGCGGAACTGGTAGACGCGCAGGCTTCAGGTGCCTGTGTCCTTCGGGACGTGGAGGTTCGACTCCTCTCAGCCGCATCACCCAGACGGACGTTGCGCTCGCTAAAATCGCGCCTCGCTCATGTCCGAGGGTGTAAAGCCCTCATCTGGGCATGAAATACCCGCCGCTATCGTCTAGGGGACTAGGACGCCGGATTCTCAGTCCGGAAACCGGGGTTCGAATCCCCGTAGCGGTACCTCTCTTTGCGCCTCTCAG
>JAUMFR010000172.1:0-8569 GCA_032119755.1 Solirubrobacterales bacterium
GCGCAGGCGTCGCGGTGGAACCCGTGCCGACCAAGCGGTGAAGATCATCAACTCGAGTCCCGACGGCATCGGCGTGGCGGAGGTCGCAAAGCAGATGAAGCTGAACGCCCCCAACTACCTCTACCGGGTGCTGCCGGAGCTCGAGGCCGAGGGCAAGATCCGTAAGCAGGGAAGTACCTACTTCCCTGGCGGTTGACACACCTGTCGGGCCCCGCCCGACAGGACTGTCTGACCCTGTATTAGATCAGTCCCAGTTCCTCTACGGCCTTGCGCTCCTCGGTGAGCTCGGCCGCAGATGCATCGATGCGCTCGCGGGAGAAATCGGGGACCTCGAGGCCCTCGACGATCTTCCACTGGCCGTCGCTGCAGGTGCAGGGGACACCGGAGATCAGCCCCTCCGGCACGTCGTAACTGCCGTCTGACGGAACGGCCATCGAGACCCAGTCGTCGACGGGCGTTCCGAGATGCCAGTCACGAAGATGATCGATCGCGGCGTTGGCGGCCGAGGCGGCGCTCGAAGCACCCCTCGCCTCGATGATCGCCGCACCGCGGGTCGCCACGGTCGGGATGAACTCGTCCGCGATCCAGTCTTCATCCGCGACCGCATCCCAAGCGGACTCTCCGCTGACCTTCGCGTTGACCAGATCCGGGTACTGAGTCGTCGAGTGGTTGCCCCAGATGGTCATGTTGGTGACGTCCGAAACCGTCTTTCCGGTGCGCTCGGCGAGCTGCGCAATGGCACGATTGTGGTCTAGCCGCACCATCGCCGTGAACCTCTCCTTCGGAACATCGGGGGCGTTCGACATCGCGATCAAACAGTTGGTGTTGGCCGGGTTGCCGACCACCAGGATCTTCACGTCTTCGGCTGCACCTGCGTTGATGGCCTCGCCCTGGGGGCGGAAGATCCCGCCGTTGGCCTCCAGCAGATCCGATCGCTCCATGCCCTTCTGGCGAGGCCGCGAGCCGACCAGGACACCAACATTGACCCCGTCGAATGCCTTGGTCGCATCGTCAGTGATCTCGATCCCGGCGAGCGTCGGAAAGGCACAGTCATCGAGTTCCATCGCAGTGCCCTCTGCCGCCTTGACCGCATCGGGTATCTCGAGCAGGGTGAGGTGGACGGGCTGGTCGGTGCCGAGCATCTCGCCGGCGGCGATGCGGAAGAGGATCGCGTATCCGATCTGACCGGCGGCACCGGTGACCGTGACCTTCAGGGGTGACTTCTGGCTCACTTTGTCTCCTTCATTTCGTCGATGACAGCGTCTGCGAACTCCGAGGTACCAACAGCCGTGGGGTCGTCGCGATCCGGCTTCAGGTCATAGGTAACCCTGTCCCCCTCGGCGATCAAGGCGGCGATCGCCGCCTCCATGCGATCTGCAGCATCAGCCTCTCCAAGGTGACGCAGCATCAGCACGCCCGAGAGCATCAGTGCCGTGGGGTTGACCTTGTTCTGGCCCTTGTACTTGGGAGCGGAGCCGTGGGTAGCCTCGAACATCGCTGCCTGGGTCCCGATGTTCGCTCCCGGCGCCAGGCCGAGACCGCCGATCATCCCCGCACCCAGATCGCTGACGATATCGCCGTAGAGGTTCGGCAACACGATCACGTCGTACTCCTCGGGACGGGAAACCAGTTGGTTGCAGAGGTTGTCGATGATTCGGTCTTCGAACTCGATCTCGGGATGACGCTCCGCCACCTTGCGGGCCGTCTCGAGGAAGAGCCCGTCGGAGAACTTCATGATGTTCGCCTTGTGCGCCGCGGTGACCTTCTTGCGGCCGTGCTTCTCGGCGTAGTCGAAGGCCGCCTCCACGATCCGGTCGCTTCCGAACTCAGAGATCGGCTTGATCGAGATTCCTGCGTCCTCGCGAACCTCCACGTCCATGCCCGCGAGGAACTCGCGCAGTCTCGCATTGTCCTCGCTACCTCGCTCGAACTCGATACCTGCGTAGAGGTCCTCGGTGTTCTCGCGGACGATCACGATGTCGACCTGATCGAAGTGGGAGCGCACTCCGGGGTAGAGCTTGCAAGGCCTGAGGCAGGCGTAGAGATCGAGTTCCTTGCGCAGCTGGACGTTGATCGACCTGAAACCGGACCCGACGGGTGTGGTGGTCGGACCCTTTATCCCTACCTTCGTCCGACGGATGGATTCGAGGGTGCGCTCCGGGAAGGGATCACCCTCGGCGTCGTAGACATCCTCGCCGGCCGGGTGTTCATCCCACTCGAACTCGACACCGGTCGCCTCCAGAACGCGTCGGGTCGCCTCGATCAGTTCGGGGCCGGTCCCGTCGCCCGGGATGAGTGTGACCTCGTGAGCCATCAGAGGCGATGGTATCCACAGAGGGCCTGACGGGTCCGGCTCGCCGCTGGTGGAGTCACAACCAGCGCTGATCGAGGCGCCGGACCAACCCCTCCGTGAGACGGATCGCATCGGCGAGAGTTCCGTAGTCGACCCGGTCTGGGGTGTCCGTCTTCCAGTGGTAGTTCGCTGGTGCCTTGTAATCGGTCACCGAGCACATCGAGATGGTGGGATACCCGGCGACCAGCGACTCGAGGCCGTCGGTTCCGTTGTGCAGCCGCAGGTTCGGGTAGAGCCAGATTCCGAGCTCGCGGGCGATCTCCTCGGTCATCTCGATCAGGTCCGCCGGGTACTCGTGCATCTTCAGGAAACCCTCACCGTGGAGGAGGTTCAGGTGTGGCGATCCGAGGGTGTCCACGCAGCAGAAGAAGGTGCTCTCCGGAGGCAGTTCGGGGAAGTGCCGCTCCCCGAACGCCTTCATCCCCTCACTGAAGGACTCCTCCGAACCGGTGGAGACCAACATCACACGAAGCTTCTCGGTGGGCCTCTCCTTCAGCGCTCTCGCCAGTGCCAGCAGGAGGACCACCGCGGTCCCGTTGTCGTTGGCGCCAGGTACCGCCGGGCGAGCACCGATGTCCGCGAACACGGGTACGGCGCCAGCCGAGAGGAAGGTTCCGATCTTGGTCAGCAGGCGGCTGCCGATCAGCGAACCCAGAGCCACGGCGACCGGGCCGCCGAGGACCGGGAACATCATCGGGGGGCTCGTCTCGGCGTCGTCCCAAAGGACGGGGAATCGCCTGGAGAGGTTGTCGGGAACCGCGGGATGGAACAGCAGCCCAGCGTGCGCGGAGTCGTGGTGGGCGACGATGACCACGGTCTTCTCGGCATCGGGAGGCCCCAGTTCGGCCACCACGTTGTGGGTAGGCCGTTTTGGAAGCAGCTTGCGGATCCACCGTGGCCCTGGCGGGTAGTCGCTGGCTATTCCCACTGCGGCTGCCCCTGCAAGACCCGCGGCAGCGAGTCGGCCTCTGCGTGTTCTCGCCTTCAACGACGCGATCCCGGCGAGTGCGCCGGCCGCTACCCCCAAACCGAGCGGCCACCAGTATGTGCCGTGTACCTGCTCCACCTCCACACGACCCTCGACCCTCTCGTCGGCGAAACGCTCGACGATCCAGGCGGCGGCATCGTGCTCACCCTGGGTGGCGGACTCGCGGTCGAACTCGCACAACTGGTCGAGCATTTGCCTCAACCACTCCCGATCGAGGTGCGGGGGCACCTGCGATGAGACAGCGGAGGTGGCGGCGGGAGTCTTCTCGGAGTCACCCATCGAGGCACCAGAGGCTACCCCCGATGCTCGGCAGCAGGGACCGAAGGCTCTCACCCGTAAGATCAGTGGCGATGGGAGCAACCGGTCAAGGCGGCCTCACCCTGTTCCGCTTTCGCGGCATCCGAGTCTCGGTGGACTACTCGTGGTTTTTCGTCCTCTTCCTGGTCATCTGGTGGCTGTCTGGCTTCTACCGGGACGTCCTCGGTCCGGGCACCTCGGATCTGCTCCCTTACCTGCTCGCCCTGGTCAGCGCGCTCCTCTTCTTCGCCTCGATCCTGTTGCACGAGTTCGGACACGCCCTGGTTGCATTGAGGAACGGGATAGGTATCGATGGCATCACCCTCTGGCTCTTCGGGGGCGTGGCCAGGATGGAACGGGACACCGACTCTCCCGGAGTCGAGTTCAGGGTCGCGGTCGCCGGCCCTCTCGTGACCCTCGCGATCGCCTTCATCTGCACCGCGATCGGAGTTGCCCTGACCGGTCCGGACGAGTTCAGGCGGGCGGCTCTGACCGAAGGCAACACCGCCATCGGCGCCGTTCCAGCGGTTCTCGGATGGCTTGCATCGATCAATATTCTGGTCCTGATCTTCAACCTCGTCCCTGCCTTCCCGCTGGATGGAGGCCGTATCGCGAGGGCGATCGCCTGGAAGAAGACCGGCAACCGCGCCAGTGCCACCCGCTTCGCTGCGCGTCTCGGACAGATCTTCGCCTACGTCCTGATGGGGCTTGGCCTGCTTTCGCTGATCAACGGAAACGTGGTCGGAGGAGTCTGGCTGGGCGTTCTCGGATTCATCCTCAACAGTTCCGCCAAGGCAGCGGTCGCCCAGAGCAAGGTCGCCTCGAAGGTCGAGGGCATCTCGGTCGCCGACCTGATGGATCCGGGACCGCCGGTGATTCCGGCCTCGGCGAAGCTCGCCACGGCCCTCGATGACTTCTTCAACCCGTATGGCTGGCCGTGGTTTGCGGTCACCGATCCCGACGGACGGTTCCTGGGTCTGCTCGCCGAAGAGACGGTCCGAAACGTCCCTCCCGCCCAACTCGAGACTGAAGTCGTCGCCGACCACATGGCCGCCGACGGAAGCCAGGCCCACATAGCGATCAAGGCCGAGGCACCGCTCGAGGACGCGCTCGACCGCGAGGAACTTCCGAGGCTCGGTGGGCTGATGGCTGTCGACTCCGATGGCCGCGTGGTCGGGTTGCTGACTGCCCAGGCGGTTCAGCGCTCGATGGGCGCTGATGGTCAGTGGCCGGCGGTCTGAGTCTCACCGCCACATTTGTGATCTGAGTCACTCGATCAGCCGACCCGACCGGCGGGAGCGTGCGGCGGTGGGATATCATCGCTGTCGATGCCAACCCACGACGTACTCGTCATCGGTGCCGGTCTCGCTGGACAGCGTGCGGCACTCGCCGCTGCCGAGGAGGGTGTGTCGGTTGGAATCCTCAGCAAGGTCCACCCTGTCCGCTCTCACTCCAACGCCGCGCAGGGCGGGATCAACGCCGCGCTCCAGGAGGACGACACCTGGGAATCTCACGCTTTCGACACGATCAAGGGCTCCGACTATCTCGCCGATCAGGACGCGGTCGAGGTCATGTGCCGCGAGGCACCCGAGGAGTTGCTCTACCTCGAGCATCTTGGAGTCACCTTCCATCGCAACGAGGAAGGCAAGATGGGTACCCGCGCATTCGGTGGCGCATCGGCAGCCCGCACCTACTACGTGGCCGATATCACCGGCCAGGCGATCATGCACGTTCTCTACGAGCAGTTGATGAAGGCCTCTGGCGAGGTTGCGCGCTACGAGGAGTACTTCTGCACCGCCCTGGCCCTCGACGATACGGGCCGCTGCGTTGGTGCCGTCTCTCGGAACGTACGCGACGGATCGATGGAACTGTTCAAGGCGAAGGCCGTGATCCTCGCCACGGGCGGGAACGGCCAGGTCTGGAAGCCCAGCACCAACGCTCTGATCTGCACCGGCGACGGAATCGCGATGGCCTATCGGGCCGGAGCGAAGCTGATGGACATGGAGATGATCCAATACCACCCCACCACCCTCGCCAAGAAGGGCTTCCTGATCACCGAGGGTGCCCGCGGCGAGGGCGCCCATCTGCTCAACGCCAAGGGAGAGCGCTTCATGGAGAAGTACGCACCCAACAAGATGGAGCTCGCCTCGCGTGACGTCGTGTCGCGCGCCGAACAGACCGAGATCGACGAGGGTCGTGGCTTTCCTGACGGGACCATCGCCCTCGACATCACCGTGGTTCCGAAGAAGCGAATCCTCGAAGCTCTCCGTGAGATCGTGCTGGTCGGGCGTGACTTCGCCGGCGTCGACATCACCAAGGAGCCGATCCACATCAAGCCCGGCAACCACTACACGATGGGCGGGGTCAAGACCGACTTCGACGGCCGCACCGACGTGGAGGGCCTGTACGCAGCCGGCGAGGTCGCCTGTGTCTCGGTCCACGGAGGAAACCGGCTCGGTGCCAACTCGCTGCTGGACACGCTGATCTTCGGTCGTCGTTCTGGAGTGCACGCGGCCGACTACGTGAAGGGCCGGGAGGAGCCGGTGGTCTCTCAGACGCTGCTCGACGACGAAGAGGCGAAGATCGCCGAGATCGTCGGTCGCGAGCGTGGCAAGGGCCGCAGGGTGTCGGAGATCCGCGATGAGCTCGGCGCGGTGATGGACAAGCACGTCGCCGTCTTCCGAGACGCCGAAGGCCTGCAGACCGCCCTCGAGACCGTTCGCCGCCTGCGCGAGGAGGCATCCTCTTGCTACATCGATGACGACGGCCACATCTTCAACCAGGACGTGATCGGCGCGGTAGAGCTCGACTTCATGCTCGACAACGCACTGGCCACCTGCGTGGCGGCGATCGAGCGAACCGAGAGCCGCGGTGCCCAGTACCGGACGGACTTCCCCGACCGAAACGATGACGAGTGGCTCAAGCACATCGACCTGACCGTCAACGGTGGAGACCCAACCGTCAGTTACTCAGAGGTGAAGATCACCGACTGGCAGCCGATGGAGAGGACCTACTAGGCGATGGCCAAGTTCAGCCTCAAGGTCCGGCGGTTCAAGCCAGAGCCGGGTGAGGGTCCCTACTGGGAGAACTTCGACGTCGACCTCGACCCTGACCTCTCGGTGCTCGACGGGCTGCTCCAGGTTCGCGACCAGCAGGATGGGTCGCTCTCGGTCCGCTGCTCGTGCAAAGCGGCGATCTGCGGCTCCTGTGGAGTGAAGATCAACGGCCAGTCCACCCTCGCCTGCAAGACCCGCCTGAGCGAAGCCAAGGAGTGGGCAAACCGGACCAACGGCAACTCCGAGCCGATAACCATCGAGCCGATGGGGAACATGCCGGTGATCAAGGATCTCGTAACCGACATGGAGTCGACTCACTGGCAGAAGATTCGCCGGGTCACACCGTGGCTGCTTCCCAAGGGAGATCCTCCCGAGCGCGAGTACATCGTCCCTCCCGAGTCGATGATCGACGTCACCCAGACTATGGCCTGCGTCCAGTGCGGAGCCTGCGTTTCCGCATGCCTCTCGATGGAGGCCAACCCCGACTTCGTCGGACCTGCCGCCCTTGCAAAGGCCTACCGCTTCGTCGGCGACCCCCGCGACGGCGAGCGCAAGGAGCGACTCCACGACCTCGCCCAGGATCCTGACGGCATCTACAACTGCACCCACTGCTTCGCCTGCGTCGAGGCGTGCCCCAAGGGCGTCGCCCCGATGGACCAGATCATGCGCCTGCGCCGGATCGCGGGCCACGACGAGGACATCGACGACGTGAACAACGGTCGCCGCCACGAACTCGCCTTCGTGAACATCATCGAGCAGAAGGGAACCCTCGACGAGGCTCTCCTCCTGCAGGAGTCCTTCGCCCCCGGCATCAAGGGCAAGCTAAAGCCGCCGAGGGGCGCGATCAAGGCGCTTTTCGACAACATCCCCACCGCGCTTCGGGCCATCCGCTCCGGAAAGGCCAGGAGTGCCGAGAAGCTGGTTCCGGGCATCCATCCCAAGCTTCCGGGCGACGCGCAGAAGCACGTCAAGCGGATCTACGCACACGCCGAGGAGCACAGGATCGAGCTCAACCTCTACATCAAGGGTGAGGAGTTCGGCGGTGGCGACGACAACGAGGCCGAGGAACTGGCCGAGAACGAACTTCAGGGCAAGGAGGGTGCACCCGCATGAGTCCGGCAAAGAACCTCAAGTTCGCCTACTGGCCCGGCTGCGTATCCCGAGGGTTCACCACCGAGTTGCACGGTTCGATGGCCCTGGTAGCCGAAAAACTCGAGATCGAATTGGTCGAACTCGACCGCGCCAACTGCTGTGGAGCTGGCGTGATCGCCGAACACAACCAGGAACTCGCAGACACTCTCAACGCCCGCACCTTCGCACTCGCCCAGCAGACCGGCCTGCCGATGATGAACATCTGTTCCACCTGCCAAGGCGCGCAGTCCGAATGGCCACCCAAGGCCCTTCCCGACAACAAAACCCCAAGGGCGAGGCGCCAACGCGACGCCCGGCGACGGCCAGCCCGCCCATCCACGAACCAGAGTGAGGAGGAGGCCTGGCGCACCGCGTCCACCCGCGAAGAAGATTACCCACGATGGATCGTAACGCAGCGCGCGCCCATGCACCCTTGCTCCGCAGCAAGAGCGGCACGCTCGCAGGCGTCGGTAGCGGCCCTGTCAGCGCCGGCATTGAAACGCCGCCTGACGGCCATCCATCGAACCGCGCGACCGGAGCAAGCGCAGCGAGCGAGCGGCGCGTCGAGGATGGCGTGCAGATGCGGCCGCCGAAGACACCCAACGTCGCAACAGTACCGGACAACAAAGAGATTGTCCCCCACGATAACCACCAGGTCCGTCGCGCCGTCATCAGCGCAAGCGACTCCTAAAAGTTCCAGGGCCATCCGGGCCCCCCAGGCCTTGGCCACCTGCAAATCGGTGC